>CAYJVV010000019.1:0-11342 GCA_964373755.1 uncultured archaeon
ATCTACGAGCCCATTACTTATGCTTAAAAATCTTGCTGTGAACAATTAAAAAGTGATTTATATGGAAACAAAGATGATTGCAGGTGCTCTCATTATGCTGTTGGGCATCTTAATGCTTCTAGCAAACCCAATAAGCTTTACAAATCCTTCGTCGCTATTCACTGTGCTAGGATTGGTTGGTTTTGTTGTTTTTGCTATCGGTTTCTACTTTACATTCAAAGAATTGAAGTAGGTGTACAAATGAAGCATCAAAGACTTCAGATATTATTTCTTTCAGTCTTGGTCGTATATTCAGTTTATGCCCTGGCAATAGCTACAGCACCTCTAGGCTTATACTCTAAAGGCATTGCAGTTTTTTTCGCGGGGTCTCCTGTAGGCATGCTACTTTATCACATATGGAGAAAAATGCGAGAAATAGAGCAAGCTGCAAAGCAACTCTGATCACTTTATCTTCTTGTGCAATATCTTTCTTATTGTCTCGGCATCTCCACGTCCTTCGGTTTGTTTCATTACTTGGCCTACCAGAAAGTTGAAAGCTTCCTGCTTGCCGGACTTGTAATCAATCAACGTCTTTGGATTCTGATCTATAACTTTCTGGATGACTGGTTCAAGTACAGATTCATCGTAGATCCTTGCACGTTTTGCAGCAAGCTTCTTAGGATCCATTGGATGCACAATAATCTCCCGTAGCATCATCTCTGCGCTTCTATCAGTGAGTTGCTTATTTTCTATCATGCGCAGCAAGCTTATGATATGACTTGCCTCAAGTCCTGTGTCTTTCATACGCAGATTGCTAAAATTCAAAGTCTTTTTAATATCACCAGCGAACCATTTCGCAGCTAACTGTGAATCTATTCCTTCAATAACTTTCTCAAACATTATCGCAAGATCGGGTTCGCTAACAATAGACACAGCCAGTTCTTGCGGTATTTTCAGTTCTTTTGTATATCGGACAATTTTCTGTGCAGGCAATTCTGGCATTGCTGATTTTATCTCTTCAATTGTTTCTTTTGCAACAGTCATCTTTGGCAAGTCACTGTCAAATATGTAACCGTAATCCTCTTCTCCTTCCTTCAAGCGCATCGATCTTGTAACGCCAGCAACGTCATCCCAAGCCCGAGTTTCCTGGATTATTTTACCTTTTCTTCGGATCTCATTCTTCTGCCTTACAATCTCGTAATTAAGCGCCCGTTCTACTTCCTTGAAGCCACTTATGTTTTTCACTTCGACACGCGCAGAGCCCAGCGATATATTGGCATCACAGCGCATGCTTCCTTCAATGTTCGAGTCAAACACACCCAAGTACTGCAGTATGCTTGACAGCTCGTCTAGAAACATTCTTGCTTCCTTTGGAGATGAAAAATCAGGTTCTGTGACTATCTCGACAAGCGGCGTGCCGCTCCTGTTGTAATCGACAAGCACGTAATCGCCGCCAAGGCCGCCGACATGCACAAGCCTTGCAGGATCTTCCTCGAGCTGTATTCTTCTTATCCTGATTTTCTTTTTATCGATAGTAACAAAGCCTCCGCGCGCAAAAGGCAACTCATATTGCGTTATCTGGAAGTTCTTTGACATATCCGGATAGAAATAAGATTTTCTCGAGAAAAATGTTTCCTCATGAAACTTGCAGCTTAGCGCAAGTCCTATCTTCATCGCATATTCAGTTGCTTTCCTGTTTACCCTTGGCTTGCTGCCTGGCATGCCCAAACATGTCGGGCATGTCAGCGTATTCGGCTCCTTGGAAACATCATTCCTGCATCCGCAGAACAGCTTCGTCTTCGTCAACAGCTGGCAGTGTACTTCGAGTCCGATTTTCATGGTTTTCTCTCCCTGAAAATGCTTAGCACTTCTTCGTGCAGTTTCTTGTTCGTTGCCAGATAGTCTCCAGAATAGATCGTGTCTTTTCCCTCGATATCGGTGAGTTTTCCTCCTGCTTCTTCTATAATTATTTTTTGGGCAGCCACGTCCCATGGTTTTGCCTTGAGGTTTAAATCAACGTCTACAGAGCCCTGGGCAAGAAAAATACAGCCCCATTGCTGCCCGAAGCCCCTGTGCCGTGCACATTTTGCCACCATCTTCATGAGCTCCTTGTCGTAATTTTTGCTATAGTATTCGTCTATATCGCCATAAACAAAAAACGCATCTTCTAATCTTGATATTCTGGAAACCTTTGCTTTCTTTCCATTTATGAAACATCCTTTCCCTTTTGTTGCATAAGCCAGGATGTTCATCTTAGGAAGGTGTACTACCCCTGTTATTATTTTGTTATTTTTCTCTAAAGCAATGAATGTGCCGAAGAAAGGGACTTTCCGGATGAAGTTTTTGGTTCCATCTATGGGATCTATTATCCATTTGTATTCAGAATCTGTCTGCTGATACGTGAATTCTTCTCCCAGGAAATTATGATCTGGAAAATGCTTCTTGATGACCGAAACTATCTTCTTTTCAGCTTCCTTGTCAGCTACGGTAACAGGAGAATTGTCGGCTTTTATTTCTACCTTGAGATTTGAATCGAAATATCTGTTTATTATCTTTCCTGCCTCTTTCGCTGCTTTTATCGCAACGTTTAGTTCTTTCATATTTTCACACCCAATCTCCTCAGTTCAGCTTCAAGCTGCTTCGCGTCTTTGAACAAGACAGCTTTAGCGCCTTTTTTCTTTACAGCATCGAGGAATTCTTTCTTGTCGTCAACAAGAATGCAATCCTTCGGGTTTACATTCATTTTCTTTGCCGCCGCCATGAAAAATTTTGCACCGTCGTCTTTTGTCAGGCCGTAATCAAAGGAAAAGTTGTGCTCATGAAAATGTTTCAGCATCTTGTATTTATTTTCAAGATATTTTACACGCTCAGGTATGTTTGCAGAAAGCACTGAAACCCTATATTTGTGACGAAGCTTTCTCACAAGCCGCACCATATCCTTTCTGGGTGTGTAGGAAGAATGCCATATATGTTCTGCTTCCTTTAGCTGTTTTCTTGAAAGATCAATTCTTTTCGAAACAATTTTCCAATATTCATCTGAAGTTATCTTTCCAGAAAAATATTTTTTTCTGTGATCTCCCTTTAGTGCTTTATGAACAGTTTCGTGAGAAAGGTTGAATTTCTTGGCTATCTTTTCAAGACCTATTTTGCTGCCTTCAGAAAAATAAACCCCGCCAAAGTCAATCATTATGACAGGCTTGTTGTGCGTTTTCATTTTATTTCACCTTGGTTGCTGTTTCGAATGCAGCAGCTGTCTCAATCAGCTTCGATTCTTGCAGGTGATCAGCCATCAGGTGCAAACCAACAGGAAGGCTGCTAGTGAAGCCGCAGTTTATTGACAGCTGCGGTATGCCTGCAAGGTTTGACGGCACAGTCAGGACATCCATCTGATAATGTTCAAGTGGTGCCAATTTGGCAATATCAGAGAACTTCGGTGCAATTATTGGCATTGTTGGTGCTGCAAGCACATCGCATTTCTTGAATGCATGCTTAAAGTCGTTGATTATCATTGTGCGCACCTTCAGCGCTTTCAGATAATAGGCGTCGCGATAGCCTGACATGCGGGCAAAGGTGCCTAGGATTATGCGTCTCTTTGCTTCCAGTCCAAAGCCAGCAGATCGTACACTAGAAAAATATTCGTTGAAGTTGCCTTCGATATCCAAGTGCAGTCCATAGCGCATGCCACAGTATTTTGAAAGATTTGTTGATGCTTCTGCCGTGGCTATAATATAATAAGCTGCAAGTGCGTACTTCGTCATAGGCAATGATACTTTAACCTGCTTTGCACCAAGGCTTTCAAGCTTCTCTATTGCCGACCACACTTGTTTGCTGACTTTTTCATCAACGCCATTAAAATATTCTTTGGGTACGCCGATGTTTAAGCCTTTCAGGTCTTTCTTCAAAGCAAATCTTGTGTAGTCCTGTTTCTTTGTGCTCAATGATGTACTGTCTTGAGCATCATGACCACCAATGTATGAAAGCAATAGAGCTGCATCGTAAACGTTGCGCGCTACTACACCAATTTTATCCAAGCTGTTTGCATAATCAATTAAGCCATATCTTGAGACTAAGCTATAGGTTGGCGTAAGTCCTACAGAGCCGCAAAAGGCTGCAGGACAGGAAATAGAGCCACCAGTACTTTCAGCCAAGGCGATGTGCGGCATTTTCAAAGCTGCAGTAATGCCGGCCGCACCTCCTGAGGAACCACCACAGCTTCGCTGAGGATCATAAGGATTCTTGGGCACTCCATAAGCACTATTCGTAGAAAATGTTCCAAAGCCAAATTCATCCTGATTTGTTTTCCCAAGTACTCTAGCCCCAGCTTCCTTTATCCGCGCCACAACTGTGGCGTCGAAAGGTGGCATGTAGCCTTGCAGGATTTTTGAGCCAGCAGATGATTGCATGTTTTTCACACATATGCAGTCCTTTACAGATACTGGCAATCCGTACAGCGGTGATTCAGAAGCAGCTCGTTGCCGAAAATCTCCAAGAAACTGGAAAAAATTGTAAGTCTCATTCAATGCATGCACTTTTTCGTTAAGTGCTGCGCAGAAGTCAGCGTAATTTATGTTGCCGTTTTTGCTTTCATCTATGAATTCCTTGACGGTGATATTGTACTTCATTTAATCAATTCCGATTCAAAGGCTCCAAGAATTCCTGTAACAGACGGCGCAGAAGTTATTTTTCCTTTTTTTAACATTTTCAGTGCCTTTCTTGGATCCATTTCAATAACTTCTAGAAGTTCTTCTTCATCTTCTTTTGCCTTTGCTAATTCAAGATCTGTTGCAAAAAATATGTGTGTTTTAGAAGCAGACCTGCCAATGAGAGAATGATAATGAGTTATTTCCCTTATTTTTCCTGCTTTGTAGCCTGTTTCCTCTTGTAATTCGCGCAATGCTGCAATCTTAGCCGTTTCGCCTTTATCTATAGCCCCAGCCGGAACTTCGAGTGTAATTTCATTGAGAGCCGGCCGATATTGCTGGACAAATAATATTTTTCTGTCCTTTGTTACAGCAATAATACCAACAAAATCAGGACATTCTAAGATTTCATAGTCAGTAATTCTGCCGTTATGAATTTTTAGTGTATCTTTTCTCACAGCTATACGGTTGCCGTTGAAAAGGTGTTTCGATTTCATCAATTTCCATTTCTTGATCATCAAACCACCTTGGGGCCTTTGAAGAATCCTTTTTCCTTGTGCGCTGTGTTTTCCAGCGCCTTTGATTGTGGCAAGCATTCTTCCGGCTGGTCTTCGCGCAATACGTCTTTTATCTCCATTGGGTGGAAGCTGGCTTCTTCGTTTGTCTTCACTTTGTCGAGTTCCTTGAAAGAGACAAGAACTTCTGCCAAATCCTTTTGGAACTGTTTCACTTCTTCATCTGAAAGCGTGATCTTTGCGATGCTTGCAACATGTCTGACAGTTTCCGCAGAAATTGTATCCGATTTCTTATCTTTTGCAGCCATAGGAAAATAATCATATAGAAAGTATAAAAGTTCGCCACAACACTTATGAAATGGTATTTAGAATGAATAAAGACAAATTGGCGCGTCTTAACAGATGCATTAAAAAAGCATTCCAGAAAAAATATGGAAAACTTGTTTTTGGCCATGGTAAAGCAGATGCAAAAATAATGATGATAGCTGAAGCTCCAGGAAGGCAAGAAGAAAAGTACGGCAGGCCTTTTGTTGGTAAGGCGGGAAAAGTTCTTGATGCAGCCCTAACCGGAGCAAAGATAAGCAGAAATGATGTTTACATATCCAATACAGTGAAATTCAGGCCTCCAAAAAACAGGAAACCGAAAAGAACTGAAGTAAAAGATTTTCTACCTTCATTACAACAGGAAATAGAAATAATACAACCCAAGATAATCTGCCTACTAGGGCTAACAGCAATAGAAGCACTGCTTGGAAAAAGCTGCACGATCAAGAATGACAACGGAAAAATCATAAAAAAGAACGGAATGCAATATCTTATTTCTTACCACCCTGCGGCGATATTGAGAAATGCAACCCTGAAACCTGCATTTGAGTTATCCATAAGCAAGCTGGAAGCATTCAAGTAACTGTTTTAATGTTTGTTCTCAAGTTAATTCTATGCAAAACGTGCAAATTGGCAAAGGAGCTAATAATGCTTACAAAGAGATAGTAGACAAGATAAGGTCTGGAGAGATAAAGAACAAGCAGCAGCTCGAAAGAGAGAAAACGCACCTTGCCAAGAAATACGGCCTCATGAAGCTGCCAAAGAATGCAGAGCTTATAGAATTTGCAAATGACAGCGAAATCTCGACAATCCTGAAGACAAAGCCCGTGAGAACTCTTTCTGGGGTCGCAAACATTTCCGTGATGTGGCTTCCAGAGGATTACAAAGACTCGTGCCCGGCGAAATGCGTTTACTGTCCGCAGGGAATAAGCGTGCCAAAAAGCTACACAGGTACAGAACCCACTACTATGCGTGCAACCATGTTTCATTTTGACCCATACTTGCAAGTAAGCAATCGCTTAAGACAATTTCATATTCTTGGTCATCAAACTGACAAATGCGAGCTCATAATAATGGGCGGCACATTCATGGCATGGCAGCAACACAATAGAAAGCAATTTATCAAAGGGTGCTTCGACGCATTCAATGGACAAGAAAGCAAATCATTGGAAGAAGCGCATCAGATTAACGAGATAGCAACAAACAGATGTGTGGGCTTGACAATAGAAACGCGTGCAGATTTCTGCAAACCAACTGAATTGCTGGAGCTTGGCTGCACCCGTGTAGAGATAGGCTTGCAATCAACTGATGAGAATATACTGAAGCTCATAAAAAGAGGCCACGGAGCGCAAAAAAACAAAGAGACTTTTTCTGTTCTTAGAGAAGCAGGATTGAAAGTCTGCGCGCATTGGATGCCTGGCCTTACAGGACTGGAAGGCAAAATTGACATAGAAAAAGAAATTCAGAGCTTTCAGGAACTGTTTGATAATCCTGAATACAGGCCTGATGAGCTGAAGATATATCCGGTATGGGTCATAGAAGGAACTGAACTTTATGACATGTGGAAGCGCGGTGAATATGAATCATTAACACCGCAACAAGCTTCTGATCTTATAATTGAACTAAAGAAAATAGTACCAAAGTATGTCCGCATAAAGAAAATGATGCGTGACATATCGCACCATCAAGTAATGTCGGGCCCTGCAGTAACAAACCTGCGGCAACTTATCAAGATCGAGATGAAAAAGCGTGGATTGAAATGCAAATGCATACGTTGCAGGGAAGCAGGATTGCTGAAGAAGGAAAGCAACATAGAGCCTGCAAAGATTGACTTGCAGATCATGGAATATGATGCATCGAACGGCAAAGAATTCTTCCTTAGCTTCGAGGACGCACAAAAAACAATCCTTCTTGGATTCCTGCGTCTCAGGATAGACGAAAGTGACACAGCAAAGATCCGTGAATTGCATGTCTATGGGGAAATGACCCCTATTGGCAATAAAGGTTCAATACAGCACTTAGGCTATGGAAAGAAACTTCTAACAAAGGCTGAAGAAATTGCAGCTGCTCATAGCAAAGCAAAAATGCAAGTTACGTCAGGCGTTGGCGTTCGCGAATACTACAAGAAACGTGGCTATGATAAAGAAGGATTCTACATGACGAAGAAATTGTAATTTATGCCTTGACTGCACAATTTTCGCCTTTTAACATCAGAATTTCAACCTTTAAGTCCTTTCCACGACAAATCTATTTAGATATTTTCTTTCTTGATCTGAGGGATTATTATGGCTCTTGAGGAGCAGATGCGTGTTGAAGTCAGGCGCCTTGAAAAAGAAGTAGCCTTAATTGACGAAGAACTTTCCAGACTCTACAAGAAGATAGAACACGCATTGGCTCTGAGAAAGAAAAAAGAACATGATTTGCGAATTCTGAGAGAAAACTTCGGCGAGCCTGAAGAGGATATAGAAATACAGCTGAGCCTTGCAAATATCCTGAAGGAAAAGCTGCCTGCTGAGAAGAGAGAATAAAGTAATACTACTTCTTTTTCTGAAGCTTCTTAATATGCTTCCTGACATGCCTGCCGACATGATGGTCCATATGTCTTACAATATGCTTGTGATGTTTGTACAGGAAGTAAGCAATAATAAGCAGAACAGAAATCAATAGCATATTCTCAATAAATGAGAAACTACCTGCCACAGTGGCATAGGCAGAACCGAAGTACCAGCCCAAGAAAGCTAGCACAAAAATACGCGGTATGGATCCGATAAAGGTTGCGATAGCATATTTCTTTGGATCAAGACGCAAGGCTCCGGCAAGAAAAGACACAGGCGATGTCGGAAAAACAGGGACTGCTCGTAGCACAGCTATGCTTAACCAGACTTTCTTGCCTTTGCCCAGTCTTTTACTGGATTTTTCAACATCTTTCCACTTGAAGTCAACAAAACGGCCAAAACGTTTCAGCAAAGGTTTGCCTCCGAAATAGCCAATGCCATAAACGAAGAAAGATCCAACGACAGTTCCTAATGCTGCTGGAATAACAATTGTGAAGAATATCATTGATAAAGCAGAAGAAATGGATATTCCTGGTGGTATCAGCAAGACTCCTGCTCCCATGATGACAAGTGGCGATGGTATAGGCACAATAACTTCTTCAAGAACAACACCAAGAAAGACGCTAATCGCACCATAGGATTTAATCAATTCAAAAAGCCAAACAGCAATTTCCTCGAAAGCCATAAGATCACTTGCCCATTGATTCTATCTCCTTTAGAAGCTGCTCGATAAATTCATTTGGCTGCACATCAAATTTCACTTCCTTCACATCCCTCTTCCTCACTGCAATTGTGCCTTTTTCCTGCTCCTTATCACCCACGACAAGAATGTAAGGCACCTTTTGGAGTTCAGATCCTCTTATCTTATATTGCAAAGTATGATTTCGTGCATCAACCTCTACACGAATTTTTTTCGCTCTCAACTCTTTTGCCATATTTTCAGCGGTAGCAATATTTCGGTCTGTTACAGATATGATAACAACCTGAACTGGTGCTAGCCATACAGGCAATTTGCCTTCTGTTTGTTCAAGTAGGTATGCAATGAATCTTTCATAGCTGCCAAGTATTGCACGATGTATAACTATAGGCACTTTCTTGCTTCCGTCGCTGTCTATGTAAGATAAGCCAAGTCTCTTAGGCACGACTATATCAACTTGCGAAGTGGCAATAGTCTCCTCCTTGCCATGCGCATTCTTTATCTGAACATCTATCTTTGGACCGTAGAAAGCCGCTTCGCCTGTTTCTTCAACAAAATTAGCACCAAATTCCTTCATCGCCTCTCTTATCTGTTCACAAGCATGTCCCCATTCTTTTGGGTCTCCGATGAATTTATCCGGATTGTTCTTGAAATCAGGCAATGAGAGCCTAAACCAATAATTCTTGATTCCCATAATGCTATAGACATCCTTGAAAAGCTGCAGAACTTTTATGAATTCATCCTTTAGTTGCCCAGGCATGACGTAGATATGCGAGTCGTTTTGCGTGAAGCATCTTGTCCTGATCAAGCCATATGTCACGCCTGATAACTCATTTCTATATGTCATCCCCGCTTCTGCAAGTTTTAATGGAAGGTCTCTATAACTATCAACAAGCTTGCTGTAAATCACGTGATGATGTGGGCAGTTCATCGGTTTGAGGTAATATTCTTCTTCCTCTATCAGAACAGGCGCGTACGTTGTATCTTTGTAATAAGGCAGATGACCTGTTTTTTCATACATTAAACCTCTTGTGATATGCGGAGTGCTGACGTATTTGTAGCCTTGCTGCTCCTCTATTTGTCGCATATATTGCACAAGCGTGTTCCTAAGCGTTTCGCCTTTTGGCAGCCACAGAGGCAGACCAGGGCCTATCTCATCAGAAAGATGGAAAATACCAAGCTGCTCGCCAAGTATTCTGTGATCATTTGGTGGCAGGTTTCTTCGATCAAGGATTATTTTGCTGGGCTGTTTACTCTGTTTTATCTCTTTCCTTTCCTTAACAACTCTACCTTCGCTTATCTCGCGTGAAAGTTCTGACAGCGGATGACCTTTGCATTTAAGCGTGAAGCTTTTGTACCAACCAAACGGTGCGCGGTAAACATCGTAATCATTTTTCAGTTCTTTTTCTATCTCTTTTAGAAGATGCAGTGCTAGCTGGGGCTTTGAAGGTGTTGTTGTTAAATGTACAAAGGGGTACAGGACTATTTTTTTCGTTTCGACCTGCTTGGCTACGTCTTTAATCTCAGAAGCAGCTTTAGAAACTATTTTCTCTGTGTCCCCTTCTTCAGATGAGCAAAAAACAACAAGACAATCATCAATTCTGGAGTGCTTTTTTTCTATTTCCTCGGCGTTAGCTATGGCCTTTTTCCTTGGTTCGTATTCTATGAAATCAGAATGTACAAGAAGTATTTTCATTTATCAAACCCACCTACAATGTGGCTTTGATTATATGAATGAAAATATTCTTAAAGAAAAAGATGCTGGGATGTCCAGCTATTATTTAGCTTTCCCTATATGCGTCTCTCATGTACTGTTCTTGTTTTTCTGTTACATCCCATTTGTATCCAGGATGCAATCCACTAGTTGCATAGCTGCTTAGATCCAAAACAGGTACTTGTACTTGTCTTTCTTGTAACCTTCGGACTTCTTTCATTTTTATCACCTCGTCGGAATCTAACATTGTTAAAACCTCAATATAAAGGTTTTGTTTCAGTGTAGTTAACTCTCATTTCTAACATTAGTTTTGGTACAAAGGCCGAAAATTAGTACAATGTTTGAAATGAAAAAAGTATGAAGAACATTTTCTTTGAAGATTCAATAGTATGAATTATTCTGAAACGTCTGCAATAGTTGGTTGTGAGAATTTTATCACATCTTCTATCCGCAATTCAACAATACGGTTTGTTTTACCTCCTCCTGCCCAAGCTGTTTGCATGTCTAAGACTTTCTCGTCCATGAAAATGCGCAAATCACTAAGGCCGATAGGCGGAACAGCGCCAACTTCGTATCCTGTAGCTTCTTTCACTTTTGCCGCAGAAGCAAGCCTTGTGTCGCTGATGTTTAGAAGTTTTTTGAGCTTCTTTGTGCTTACGCGATCAACAGCTTTTGCAATGACAAGATAAACTTCGTCTTGCGTCTCAAAAGCAAGTGTCTTGATTATCTTCTCAAAAGGCACTCCTGCATTGTCAGCAGCTTCCCTTGCAGATTTTGTGCTGTGGCTTTCAGCGAAACGATGCCAAATTCCGTTTTTCTCAAGAAAATATTCGAAATCCATATGAGATTCTTTCATTTGGCTTATTTAAGATTTATTTAGAAAATATTCTTAATCCTCGAACAGAAACGTGTTGTAGA
>CAYJVV010000020.1:0-10740 GCA_964373755.1 uncultured archaeon
CGAAGGCGGTTATGAAGAGACGGAGAAAGTAATACAAGAATTATTGAAAGAGATTGACCCGAATATGAGTTCTGCGGAGACAAAAACCACTCAAACTCCAGATTTTTCACAGATAAAGACGCCTGAACTTTATCTTGGATACGAATTTGCCAGAGAACCCTTAGGGAATGAAGAAGGTTTTTCTGCTGGCAGTGTGGTGGATTACAAATATACAGAACCGAAAAAGGAGAATACTGTTTACCTTTCAGGAAGCTGGAAGAATGAGGCTGACAGGATAATTGCTGTAAATAATTCAAGTATTTTTCTTAAGTTCACTGCAAAAGACGTCAATATAGTCGCAGGCGGGAATTCAAAAATATTTGTAACAATTGATGGCAACACGCCTCAGGAAAACCAGTTTGGCAGTGACGTGGTGAAAGAAAACCAGTCTGTAGCAGCTTATGTAAAAAACCACAGGCTGTACAATATCGTTTCGCTGCCAGTTTACGGCTCACATCTTTTGCAGATCAGTGCTTTGTCAGGCTTCGAAATTTATACATTCACTTTTGGCTAGTATCGAACTCGCCTATTCTTTTCTGTGTTTGCTTCTGCGCTGCGTAAAGCAGCGTTCGCATTTTCTTTTCCTTGTTTCTTGCAGACCAGTGGTAAGCTTCGTCGCGCGTTTTTTTCGTTATAAGCATTATAACTTTGCCGGGCTGCGTTCTCGCGGTTCTTCCTACCCTCTGAATAGTCCTGATAGCCGATGGTACAGGTTCGTAGAAAATTACTAAATTTGTCTCGGCGATATCCAACCCCTCCTCGCCTATCTGGGTTGCGATGAGCGTGTTGTAGAATCCCATGCTAAATTCGTTGATTATCTTCGGCTGTTCTTTTTGACTGAGACCTTTTCCTTTCTTTTTTGCTTGACCTATAAACTCTATTGGCGCAGCCATCGGTATCTCGTTTATCGCTTCCGTTAAACGTGTTATTGTATCTCTATACTGAACAAAAATTATTATTTTAGCAAACTTGTTTCTCTTTAGTTCATCACCGACTATCTGTTTAAGCTTTTCAATTTTCGGGTGTTCTACACCTTCTTTGTAAAGTTCATTTGAAAGCCTGACTGCATTCTGGAAATTTTCCTCTTTCTTCAATCTTGTCACAGCTCGCGTTGTTTCTACTTGCAATTTCTCCAAGTATTTTTTTAATGTATGTATAGATTGTGTTTCCAGAAGTATTAAGGCATGGTCTAACTTCAGGACTTCTGCTAGCATTGACATTGCAGCATAAGCATAACCAGTGCCTTTTTTTGCAAGTTTCTGTTGCAATTCAAGTATCTGTTTTTTTGTTATGTTGTTTGTGTTTATGATCCTCCATTCCATGAGTTTCTTTATCCTTTCGTTCTTTACCGCTTCTAGATACCCTTTGATAGTTTTCATTGGCGTCGGAAGCTCAACTTCTATCCACTCTTCTTTGAGCGGCTGGACAAATGGTTTAACATCTTCATCTTCTCTGTCACGAACCTCAACATAATCAATGTAAAGCTTCTGTTTCATTTCATTAACACGTTGTTTATGCGAGCCAGGAGAGGCTGTTAATCCTAAAATTAGCGGTTTTTCAGTTTGGAACATATACTTTTTCGCGACGTAGGCATAAGCATAATTGCCTACGCATCTGTGTGCTTCATCAAAGATGCATAAGGAAAAATTGTTTAAGCTAATTATGCCTGACTTGAGATCGTTTGCTATACATTGTGGCGTAGAGAAAACTATATCAGAATCTTTGTAGAGCTCCATCCTCTCTGCTGGCTTGGTCTCACCTGTAATCGCATTGAATCTCAGGCCTGATTTGAAGAATCTCTCGAATGTTTTAAGGTGCTGATTGACCAGCGGCCTCGTAGGCGCCATCAAAAGTATTTTCTTATTGCTGTCCTGCGAAAGCCTTTCTGCTGTTACCATTGCTGCAATGCTCGTCTTTCCGAGTCCTGTCGGTAAGACGCACAACGTATTGCCTTTCATTGCTGTACGAACTACATTTTCCTGATAAGCCCTTTTTTCAATTGCATTATCATTGAGCCATGGATGAGAAACAAAGTTCATTATTATCCCTTTATACAATTTTACACAATCAGTTATTTATGCCCAAAGACGTTGAACAATTAATCAAATCTGCCATACCGGAAGGAGGCAGCATATCTTGGTGCGAACCTGTGATAGCTGGAAATAAGCTTATTTTTGGAGCCTTAGATAAGCATCTCTATTGTCTTGATAGAGAAACTGGAAAAATAATATGGAAGTTTATAACAGGCGGCGCTATTTTTTCCGGAGCAGTTATTGTAAAAGATAGTGTTTTTTTCTCGGCTTCAGACAAATATCTTTACTGCGTTGAGCTTGCAGACGGAACTCTAATATGGAAGAAAATATTTCCAGAATGGCCAATGTCTATAACATTTGCAGAAAATCTCTATATAGGATGCAATGATAGCAATATTTACTGCTTATCTCCTGAAGATGGAAAAATCATCTGGAATTTCAGGACAGGAGGTTTCATGATTGGATATCCTGCTGTAATAAACAATCTAATTTATTGCAGTTCTTTTGACAACAACTTTTATTGTCTAGATTTAGAAGGGAAAATGAAATGGAAGTTCCTTACAGGCGGCCATTTGGAATGGGCATATTGCATATCCAACAACTCTGAACAAGTATGGAGTGTTACTGACCGTCATGGAAATAGAAATGCAGAAGGTAACATCTATCTAGGTTCTTATGACAACTGTCTTTATTCCTTGTCTTTGGACGGCAAGTTCAATTGGAAATTTCTTACAGGTAAAAGAATTGGTGCACCGCCAGCCGTACATAATGGTAATATCTATTTTGGTTCAACTGACAAGAATTTTTATTCACTAAAACAAAATGGAATGATGAATTGGCGATTTGTAACAGGCGGTCTTATTGATACGCCTGCTTGTATCGAAAACAATACCGCTTATTTTGGCTGCTACGACAATAGCCTGTATGCGCTTAATCTAGATGGAACACAGGCCTGGAAATTTCTGACTGGAGGCCCTGTAATGTCGCCGCCTGTGATTATTGATGATATTCTTTACTTTGGATCTTGGGACAGTTACCTTTATGCGATCCGGCTTCGCGATAGAAAAGTTATATGGAAATTCAGAACAGGTTCACCGCCTGTTCCTCCAAAAGACTTTTTAACAGATTTTATAGAAATAGTGGACGCAACGGAAAAGAAGCCATTCAGTTTCTCTGACTGGAAACCAGAAACACTGAAGAAAAGCTACGAATGGAAAGCTGAAGTAGGCAACTTAATTACGTCACCTTACAAATCAGAAAACCCTTACATGAACAAGCCTGTCTACAAAATGGATAATCGTTATAAATCGTAATTTATTGTGAGCATATCATAACATTCTCAAAAAAATACTTCGGGCTTTAGCCCGAAGATATTTATAAACACCTTCAGACAATTTATGTTATGCGCATAGATGCAGTAAAGGCAAATGTGCTGAAGCAAATAAAGCCCGGGAAAGATGAGGAAGAACGGGTAAAGAAGTTTGCCAACAAACTGCTACTTGTTTCTAAATCAATTAGTGGAATGGACTGTGTTCTTGTCGGGTCACTTGGAAAATTTACATGGCTGCGTGGCGATCACGATGTCGATTTGTTCATCATGTTTCCCAAAGAAACACCACGTGAGGAATTGGAAAAGCGCGGGCTAGAGCTGGGAAAGAAGATAGTCTCAGAGATGCGTGGCAAATGGCAGATAAAGTATGCTGAGCATCCTTACCTTCATGCATTCATCAATGGCTTCGATGTTGATATCGTTCCCTGCTACAAAATCATAAACGGAGAAAGCATTAAGTCTGCAGTTGACAGGTCGCCTTTGCACTTAGAATACGTGCTGAAAAATATCAAGGAAGGTCAGCAGGATGAAGCCCGGTTGCTCAAGCAGTTTTGCAAAGGCATTTCTGTTTACGGTAGCGACGCCAGGCACCTTGGTTTTTCCGGTTACATATGCGAGCTTCTTGTGATGAAATATGGCAGCTTTGAAAGCGTTATGGCATCATCTGCAAACTGGAGAACACCTCATGTAGTATCTTTCGGCACTGTGCCAAAAGGAAACTTCAAGCAGCCTTTAATTATTATAGACCCCACAGACTCAAGCAGAAACGCAGCTGCAAATGTAAGCGGCGAGAACCTTGTCAAATTCGTTTCAGCTGCACGCAGTTTCATGAAAAAATCTGATGAGAAATATTTTCACAAACAGGAACCGAAAAGACTTTCTTCAACTGAAATAAAAATGCTTCAGAAGCGCGGCACGGTTTTCATTGCACTTTCAATGAAAAAACCCGACATCATAGACGATGTGCTTTATCCACAGCTCAGAAAGACACTCAAACGCTTGGAAACTGTATTTATGCAAAACGAATTTTCTGTTATACGCTGCTATGAAACTATTGGCAAGGAAATAATCCTTATATTCGAAATAGAAACAGCTAACTTGCCGAACATAAAGAAGATGATCGGGCCGCCTTTGTCCTCATACAAACACACGCAAGAATTTCTGGAAAAATACAAATCTCCTGACTACGGACCATACATAGAAAATGACAGATGGGTCATAGAAAAGAAAAGGGAAGCTGTTGATCCTCAGAGCCTGTTGAAAATCTTGCTTCAACAAGACCTTTTGGCGATAGGCATACCTGATAACATCGCAAAAGTCATGAAAAAATCTGTCATAGTTAAAGACTTTTGGAAATTAGCAAAAACTAACAAGACAGTTTCTGCATTCCTTAGAGAAAAATACTTTTCTTCTTTGCGCCTTTAAGATGCTGAGGTTCACTTCCACATCATGTAGGCTACTACGAGCACAACAACAACTACCGCCGCGACTATAACCCACTTATTGACTTTCAAAAGAATTCCTCCTATTCTTGGGCGCTTTCTCTATGAACGCGTGCAACAGCAGGCGTAACAACGATCCAGTCATCCCCTATTCCAGCAATATCACCATTTATTGCAGTACAAGTTTTCTTGACCTTCTCTATGGCGCGCTTGAGCTCTGTCATGTCCTTTTCTTTTAGCTCCTTTATCTTTACAAGAAGTACTCTTCCGTCTCGAACCTTCTTCTGTATCCTGTCAGAATCCGCGAAATCGCTCATTTTCTCGACTTCTATCAGCATAGTTGGCGATACTTCATCATGCTCGCCGCCGAGCTCAACGTATTCTTCTTCCTCTGTTTTCAACCTGTCAAAAAATCTTTTTATCGCCATCAAAACACCTGCTATTAATTAGCGCTCCTCATATTTAAAATTTTAGCGCCCTTTTTCTTTATAAACACAATCCACCTCATAAATGAGGTGGTATTATTTTGTGGATTCTTTTTATATAGAGGACAGCTGCCTATTATTAACCATGCAAGAGGAAGTTGTGAATACTGATATTCTCGACAATGTGCCCCAGAAAACCAAGTGGAAGAAGTGCCCTTATATGTCTAGAAATATGCACTGCCTCGCCGGAGGCTTTGCAAACTTGGACTGCTACGACGTAAAGTTCCACGACATCTGCCACCACAAGAAGAAAGCAGATAATAAAGGCAAAAATAGTGAAAATTAACCTTAAATAGATTATATTGAAAATAAAAACTAGATTCATTTTCTAACTTTTCCTGAAGTGATTTCATGTTACAACAAAAAAAGTTAAAGACAGGGACAACAACAGTTGGATTGGTTTGTAAAGACTGCGTTATACTTGCTGCTGAATCCAAGTCCACAATGGGTTGGCTTGTTTCCAGCAAGACTGCGCAGAAGATCTACCAGATAGACGACAAGACAGCTATGACTATATCTGGCGGCGTAGGAGATGCCCAGGCACTTATCCGGATATTGAAGGCTGAGGTAAACCTTTACAAGCTAACTAGGAATGCAGATATTACAATAAAGGCAACAACAACGTTGCTATCAAATATACTCATAGGCAGCAGATGGTATCCATATATGGTTATGCCGATTATAGGCGGCTTTGACAAAGACGGCACACATATTTTCAGCATCGATCCTGTCGGTGGCATAGAGGAAGACAAGTATATGTCTACGGGCTCTGGATCACCGATGGCATATGGTGTGCTTGAAAACGAGTACAAGGAAGGAATTCCAAAGGAAGAGGGAATCCGCATTGCTGTGCGTGCAATAAGATCCGCGCGCGAAAGGGATGTGTTTTCAGGCGGCCGCGACATTAATGTTATTGCGATAGACAAAGATGGAATAAAGATGGTTGATAAGGAGAAAATCAAGGAAATTGCAAAGTGAATTTAAGATGCCGGGTTACTTTTTTGAATTAACTACTCTTCCAACAATTCGAGAAGAAGGTAGGTTTTTGGGATCTCAATATAGTAGACCTCCAACAAAAAGCTGAATGAAATCTAATTATACTTACCATAATGTTTTCGCAAAAACTGTTTAGGATTTTAGCATATACAATTCGATTTAGATAAACGTGAAGCAGATTTTTGATCATAACTTGTGATACTATGACAATAATTGAGGAAATAAAATCACAGCTGCCCAAAAACGCCATGATTTCTGACATCAGCTACGAAGGTAGCGAAATAATTCTTTATACTAAGAGCAAGGAATTCCTGAAATCCTCTCTTGACCTGATAAAGAAGATAGTCGGTACTGTCAAAAAAAGAATAGAAGTCCGTGCAGACCCAGGAATTGTTCTGGACGAAGAAAAAACAGCGGAATTCATAAAGAAGGTTGTACCTGCTGAAGCCGGTATAAAGGACATTTATTTTGAACCTGAATTCGCAAAAGTTGTCATTCATGCAGAGAAACCCGGACTAGTCATAGGCAAAAGCGGCGAGACGTTAATAGCAATAAAGGACAAAACATTGTGGACGCCTGACATCAAACGCGCACCTGTCATAGATTCGGAAATAATAAAATCTGTAAGGAAAATGCTTCACAGGGAAGCAGGCTACAGGAAAAAATTCCTTAACAACCTGGGAACTAAAATCTACTCGACGGGCAAAGAAACTGAATGGATAAGAATTACATGCTTGGGAGCCTTCCGTGAAGTAGGTAGATCTTGCGTGCTTTTGCAGACACCAGAGAGCAGGGTTCTTTTGGACTGCGGCATATCAGTTTCTTCGACAGTTAAACCATTTCCATACCTAGAAATACCCGAATTTAACATACAGGACCTCGATGCAGTCATCTGCTCGCATGCTCACCTTGATCATTCTGGGATGTTACCTTTTCTGTACGAGTACGGCTACAGAGGACCTCTGTACGCAACTGCTCCAACCCGCGACCTTTCCGCATTGCTGCAATTGGATTACATACAGATCTGTCAACGCGAAAACAAGAAACCGCCTTACACTTCAAAGGGCATAGAGGAAATGATAAGACACACAATTCCGTTAGAATATGGTGAAGTTACTGATATCACGCCTGACATGCGGCTCACACTCAGCAACGCAGGCCACATACTTGGATCTTCCACTTGCCATCTTCACATAGGCGAAGGCCTTTTCAATATACTCTACACCGGCGATATAAAATATGAAAATACGTTGATGTTTGACAGAACATCGACCGATTATGCTCGAGTTGAAGCACTAATAATTGAATCGACTTATGGAAATCCACAGGCTCTTCTTCCACCACACAGTGATGGAGAGCATAAATTAGTTGAAATTGTAAGGCGCACTGTTGAAAGAGGAGGTAAAGCACTAATTCCTACATTCGCTGTAGGTCGTGCGCAAGATGTCATCGCGATGCTCGCTGAAAGCAACCTGGACTGCACAGTATATCTTGATGGTATGTTATGGGACTCAACTGCGATCCACACAACATATCCTGAATTTATGGCAAGAAACATGCAAAATCAGATACTGCATAAAGGAAGAAATCCTTTCATAGATCCGAGACTTAAAGGTATAGGATCCCAAAAAGAAAGAGAAGCAGTTATCAATAGTAATGAGCCGTGTGTTGTCTTGGCCACTTCTGGCATGCTGATGGGCGGCCCTGCGCTCGAGTACTTGCAGCAGTTCTGCGGCGACCCTAAGAACATGCTCCTTTTTGTCGGATACCAGGCAGAAGGCACCATGGGAAGAAGAATCCAGAAAGGATGGAAAAACATCCAGCTCGAGAACGGAAAGATGCTTGAGCTTAAGATGGAAATAACGACCGTTGACGGCTTATCAGGTCATAGCGATTTCCGCCAGCTCATGTCGTTCGTACAGCACTTGCGAAGCAAGCCTAAGAAAGTAATCGTAAATCATGGTGATAATTCTAACTGCATGGAGCTTGCCAGAAACATACATAAGGCATTTGGCATTGAGAGTACCGCGCCTAAGAACTTGGAAACGATAAGGCTTAGATAGAAGCAAGCTTATACCTTTCTCTACTATATGTCGTCTCTCGATCTGTAGGCACTAGCTTACCAGTTCTTATTAGTTCATCGACATAATCATGTATAGTTTCCAATGGTATTGATGGAGTGCACTCACGTCTTCTTCTGCTCAGTTGAATCATTAAATCTAGCGGTTCCATTGGGCCTTTTTGTGATAGTGCAGTGCCCATTGCTGCGTCCATGAAATTTTTCTGAGCTTCTGTGTATCTACTCGGCACCAATTGGTTATATTTCTAGCTTTTAAATAGTTTATCAAAAAATTACTTTAGTTGATTTCGTCTAATTAGATTTTGGAGTGGGTTTTGTGGTCGTTGGGTACGGAAAGCGCATAAGGGAAGCTGCAACCTTTGTTAAGTCAAAGACGTCAAAGAGTTACATGTGCCCTTCTTGCTCGCGCAAAGCTATTAGAAGGACGGCAGCAGGTGTTTGGTTGTGCAAAAAATGTGGCCGTAAATTTGCTTCAGGTGCGTACGAATTCAAATCTTAGTTATTGCTAATTATCGGTGATTAAAAATGTACATATGTTTGAAATGTCGACAGGAATTTCTGATGGAAGACCGCGTCCGTTGCCCGTTCTGCGGTTTCAGGATAATATCAAAAAAGCGGCCTGTTTTCAGGAAGCGCGTAAAGGCCAGGTGAATAAATGTCCGAGTTAGAAGACGCCCTTAACGAGCTGCAACTGCACAATCAACAGCTTCAGACAGTAATGATGCAGAAGCAAGCACTCATGATACAGGACAAGGAGATGGAGAAGGCGCTTGAAGAGATAGAAAAATCTGGAGACGAGGAAATATTCAAAAGCATTGGCCCTATACTTGTAAAGACTTCAAAGGAATCAATAAAAAAGGACCTTGAAGATAGTCGCGAGGAAGCTGACCTTAGGGTAAAGTCGTTAGAAAAGCAGGAAGCGAAAATAAAACAAAAAATAAAATCTATGCAAGAAAAATTTCAAGCCCTGACACAAAGCGGTTCTGGTGGGTGAAAACTATGGATATAGAAGGAATAAACACTTTGCTTGACGAAATAAATACAGACAGAAGCGTGCCGAGGAATATAAGAACGCTAGTAACGGAAGCCAAGAATCATCTGAACAACACAAAGCAAGAAATGCCTATCAGGATCAATTCAGTGATATCCATACTCGATGAGGTTTCTTCAGATCCCAATGTGCCTGTATATACACGAACGCAAATATGGAATATCGTCTCACTTCTCGAAGTAATGAACGAAAAGATCAAAGCCGACAGGACAGCTTAGTTAAATATTACGCAGGAAATCAGATTCAGACATTACTTCTATTGTCGCACCTTTCTTTAATAGCTTCTCTGCTTTTTCTTGTTTTTCACTCATTCCGTCTTCACCAACACGTCTAAAATCCTGTTGCCCGATAATCAGAAAATCAGTCTCCTTTGTAACCGAGTTTGAGTTTCTGCCTCCTGTGTCTGCAATAACTTGTTGTGCCTCCTTTCTGACCATTGAAGAAAGTGTTCCTGTGAAAACAACAGACTTTTGGTAGAAAATGCTTTCAGGATTATGTTTTGAAGGGTCATCAACAATTAAGGCTGGATTAAGATATACTCGTTTTGTTTCCGATGGCTTGTAGCCTCCAGCAAACAATTTTCCAATTGAAATTCCAAGTTTTTTTGGGAAGTCATCAATACCCTTCACACCTGCCAATTTGAATGCTTTAAGGGAAAGCTTTGCACACGCCAATGAATCCTCACTTGCACGATGATGATTGAATGAAATCTTGTTTGCATTGCAAAGAGATTCTAAGTCGTATGAAAGCATTCTCGGCCAAACCTTTTTAGAAAAAATGTAACTGCATGAATATAATAAATTCGGAAAAGGTATTTTGTAGGATTCAAGTGTTTGGCGTAAAACACTGAAATCGAAACTTGCATAATGGGCTATGAAAAATTGTTTTTTGAAAAATGCCTTCAATTCATTTTTCCAGAGATGATTGAATTCTGGTTCTTTAGCAACATCTTTAGGTTTTATACCATGTATTGAAATATTAAACTCATCAAATTCTGGATAGCACTTCGGTTTAATAAGCCAAGATTTCGTACCAATAATTCTACCATCTTTGACAAAAGTTAAACCTATTTCACAAGGGCTATTCCTATCCGATGTTGCCGTTTCAAAGTCTAATGTAATAAAGTTCATAACTATCCTACGTCAGCAAAAATACTTATTATTCTTTAGTAGACTACCAAAAAACCACCCATAGCCCGCATTCATCCTGCAAAGAACCAAACCAGCAGCCAAGCACAGCTACGAGCCCTAGTCGATAGGAACTATACAGAAGTTTAGATTTAAA
>CAYJVV010000021.1:0-10609 GCA_964373755.1 uncultured archaeon
CACAGTTGTCAAAAAGTCTTTGCATCTCCAGTAGCGTGTGCTGCAAATAATGTTCCAAGCATTGTTTGGTAATGTCAAGTTCCCTGTCAATTTTAGTGTGTGTATGCCTTATTTCCCGAAGCAGCGACTTGTAAGCATCTATTGGATCATAACGAGCATCGTTCACAAACTGCTGCAAGAACTGATAACGCGATGCTGCATCCTCTTTGCATTCTTCCAGCACAACGTTCTTTATTGAAATTACTTCTTTCATGATCCTGTCGATAGCTATGGCAATTTCCAGAAGCAATTTTGATTCTGAGAAATCGTATTCATGCTCCCTCGCTTCTGCCAATACGATCCTTACAGGTTTTCGCACTTCCATGAGCTTGTCAATAGTTATGGCCATCGCGAGATCGTAATCTTCAATGCTCGGTCCAAAGACGCAGTTGATGCAGTTCATCCGTATTTCTTGACGATCTTCGTTATACTCGTAGTCACAGGCCATGACAATAATTGTGCCTCCGAATATTAAAAATGGAATCCAATCCCTTCTTTGTAAAGAAAGTCTTGAGATTCTTTTATAAACTGGGAAAGACAACCTATAAAGTAGTAGGCGATGCAATGGCACGAGAAGACGACAGCATTAAAGTATATGCGGTTCTTCAGGAAATGCTCAGAAGAAGCAATGCAGAAATGACAAGGCTTAGGGACCTTGAACAGCGGTTGGATTCTTTGGAAAACAGGCTTGCTTCCCTTGAAGAAGTTAGCCTTGAGCGCATGGAGAAATCCACAGATAAGTTCATCGAAGTCAACGCGACTCTGAGAAACATAAATGACGAGATATTTAGGATGAGAAACAACCTGGAGAAGATAAACAGACAAATAAACAAGTTCGCACGCAAGCGAGACGTTAAAGAAGTGGAAAAGATGTTCGATCTTTTGTCGCCATTGAAACAGGAGTTCGTTACAAAGCAAGACCTTAAGGAAGAATTGGAAGAAGAGCTCCGAAACAAGGAATAAAGCCTTTCCTTTTAAACTTCTTAGAAAGAATTTAATCAAGAATTTTAGAAAAGAAAACCCTTGGGAAATCTGCAAAGAGCAAAGCTCTTCTCTCAGAAACCAGAGGTTTCTGACTTATAACTATATAAATAACTTGAAATCATATAAAATAAGAGCACTATGTTCTTACACAAAAAGAAACAAATGGGTCCTGTTCCTGTTGAAGAGGTGCAAAAGTTAACCGCAGGCGGCATGAGCGATAAAGATATCATAAAACGCCTCAAGTCTAGGGGCTATCAGTACGAGGAAATAGAAAAAGCCCTTGTTTCTGCTGTCAAACGCGGTGTTGACCAGACGTCTTTTCAGCCCTATAACCCAATGCAAGCTCAAGAAAAGCAGCAGTTTCCAGAACTGCCGGAATTAAATGAGTACAGGCCTGAGGAGAAGGATCTTCTGGCTGGACTGCAGGAAGTTAGCGAAGATATTAGTCCTGATATCATAGTCGAAGAGATAGTTGAAGGTGTTGTCGACGAAAAATGGCGCAAGTTCGAGGACAAGATGAAAAAGACGGAGAATGATTTCGTTGCGTTAAGCACGCAAGTCAGGCAGCTTGAACAGCGGCCTGCAAAAGAGCAGCCGACGAAGGATTATGATTCTAAAATCTCTGATATGTCTGACCAAGTAGAAGATTTGCAAGCGCGCGTCGGTGGGCTGGAAAAGGCATTCAAGCAGTTCCTGCCTTCGCTGACAAAGAACATCGAATCGTTATCACACCTGATTCACGAAATGAAAGAAAAGCAGGGCATGGTAGTGCAGGAAGCGTAATATTTTCTTTAATCTAAATCAAGGAAAGATAGCTAGAAGTAAGAAAAAAACCTTGGAAAAAGGATCTATTTTGTTTTCTTTCAACAAATAATATTCTTAATCAGGAAAGAGGATTATCTGCAAAGAGCACAACTCTTTGAAATGCCAGAAACCTACGGTTTTCTGAGCAGAAAGGAGAATCTTAGTAATATTCTTATTAGGAAAGATGGATAGAAGGAAGAAAACCTTAGGTTGTCTTCCTCTTATTTTGTGATGAAAGCTATAGCTACAATCAGTATGAGCAGCATGAAGATTATTGCAACGCTGCTTTCGCTGAGCTGTATGCCTAAAGCTCCAGCGGCTGTGAAGAAGACAACTATTCCTATGCCGACAATTGCATAAGCTACTGCCTTGTTTTCTGTTATCTTGCTTATGTCTGTGCCCGACATCGCCAAAAATAAAACAATGACAAGAATTCCTGCCAGCACTACAGCAGCCAATCCAAACAAGCTGGAGAAGAACACTGCAATTGCCGGCCCTCCAAAGCCAACTACAAAAAAGGCTACTACAAGCGAGATAACGCCTATGATTCTCTTGTTCTCGCTAAAAGCTTTTGACTTAAGAAGCAATCCGAAGAGCACGGCGAACGTGAATATCCATGGGAGCAAGAAGCCGAAGAAGCCGAGCGCGTTTAGGTTTGTTACAAGTGCTTCGAATGGGTTCGCCATGGTTAAACCTCAAGAAAAATAAAGTCTTTTTACAAATTATCCTTGCTTTGGTGTTTCTTTTACTTCAGGTCTTGTTACATAATAGATTGCAACCAGGATAACTATCAGAGCGAAAGCCAATGTCGCTGTTGTTGAGTCAACAGCAATGCCAATAAATCCTGTGGCGCTGCTTGAGCTCAAAAACAGGAAAGCGCCAATGAGCACTGTAATAAGTATGACAGCCATATTCTTTGCTTTAGTAATTTCCCCACCGCTAACCAGTGTAACTAATAGAATTACAACTAATATTCCGCCCAAAAACATGGAAGCTCCGCCGAATAGGTTTGTGAAAAATGCTGCTAAAGTAGTACCACCAACAGCTGTAACAAAAAAAGCTATAACAAGCGCAAGCATGGCGGAGATACGCTCGTTTTTTTCGAATATTTTAGCTTTGAGTAAAAGCCCGTAAACTATAGCAAATGTAAAAATGAAAGGCAGAATAAAGCCGTAGAAATCAGGGCCTAGTAATGCGGGTATGTGACTTGACATTTCTTTCACTCTTTTACTTATTTCCTATTGATCTCCTTGTTTTTATACTTTATCTTAAACGCATCAGCATTACAAGGAAATTACTGAGGTGCAGGTTTATGCTTGTAAGCCGCGAAAAATATCACTACAACTAATAAAATTCCTAGAAGCCACATCACATTTGAAGACGACAGCCCTAAAACTGAAAAGCCTAAACTGTCCCAGAATAATCCAAGCAATATCAAAAGAAAGCCTATAACAACCACAAACGGTAATGCGTCGAAATGTTGGCCTTGTTTGCTTCCAAAAATCCTCTTCAGAAATACAAAAAAGAACAATACAAGCAAAAGTGCTGCAGCAAAAGGTATAACTTGTTGCAATGTTGTTACAAGCGGCTCATAGCTTACTGCAAAGGCCGCAAAGACTACTGCTATGATTACATTGACGCTGTTTTTGAATAGTACTTTATCATCCTTGCCCTTTGCAATGCTCAGCAAGCCAAAGACCACTGCAAAAACGAACAGGAATGTAGAAAGAAAAGGAAGTATTGTAGGATCTATGAAATCTAATGCCATTCTAGAAGCCCATCCTTTTTCCTAGATTTAATTGCCTCTCAACTTCTCTTAATTCTTGTTGCAAAGACACTCGTTCTTTTCTAAGATACTGTAAATCTTCTTCAACTTTGCCAGCTTCAGCTGCATGTATCTCATGTGTTACGTCTGCCAGTCTTGCTTGTATTCTCTTTTTTGTTTTATTGAGTTCTATAAAGTTCATATTTTCGTAATGTGGGATACTCGTTGATGAATATCCAGCAGAATGACCATTTCCAGAATAGCTTGATCTTAATGCATGCCCTCTTCTTCCAAAATGCTCAATGAAGAAAAACAGTATACCAAGCACGAAAATCAGGAAAATGAAGTATGGCCCTGCAAGTAATGCAAACGTTCTATAGTATCCGCCTGCTATTATAAACAGATAAGTTGTGACGCCGAGAAGAACTCTTAATTTATTATAAGTAGCTCCTGGTGGTAGAACCCTTCCCACCATCATGTAAACAACAAGTAGTATGAAAACGCTTGGCACCAAAAGAAACATTATGAGGTCGCGCGCAATTTCTCCAGTAAACGGCGAACCAGGATATTCTGTCATTTGCAGAAGCTGTACAAAAATCAGATAGCCTATATCATTGACAGCCATGTCAAATAATTAGCAAAAGCGGAATAAAAAGATTTAAAAAATTAATTAAGTCTTGAATCCCCTTTCTCGAATCTACTTAATTCTTCTATAGCTCTGTAAAGCCCAAACTGTTCAAGAGTTCTGTAACCTACTGAATAGGCACCGCTTTCTGTGGTTTCTCCTTCTATGTGTCCTAATTCATGTGCGACCACTGCTGCTTCAGCGTCAGCTGTAAGACCTTCTTTAACATAAATCTTTCTGCCTTGTGCAAAACCAAGCTGATCGTCTGAGTATCTTGTGCGCTCAATTGAAATGCCTTTATCTTCTAAATCACGATAAAACTCCATTCTTTTAGCGAATTCAGATTTAACAAATTCGTCATCAAAGCCTCTATAATCTGACTGAAGTTTAGCTCCGGGTGGTCTTATTTCTTCAGGACCTTTTGTTTTCTTACCAATTCCCCAATATTCTTTCCAATCGTCTCTGAGTTTTTCTAAAGGTCTTATAACTGCTTCAGGAACCGGTATTGTTCCGCTGTAACCTTTTACTTTAGCTTCATCTTCTGAAATAAAAACAGCTTTGTCTCCACCAGGTACAGCCGTGAAAATTCCTGTTGGTGAAAATACGCTCTTATAATCTCTAGCCATCTAAATCACTAATATCTTATACTACACAAGGGTATATATAGATTTCGCTACTGAAGAGTGACAATTAATAGGGGCAATTCACCGTCTTAGTGCCTCATATCATGGTCACGCAGTTTTTCGTGTATTTGTTGCGTTGCTTGTGGTATACCGCCTAGTTCTGATCTTCCGCCGATAAGTAAAACATCTTTTACGCGACCATCATAGCCAAATCCACCACCGCTTCCAATTGAATAAACGGTTTCAATACCGCCAGTTCTAGTATTAATTATCCTATATCCATCAGACGTAAATTCAAATTTCATATGAAGTTTTTCATCTGGACTTTCGTTCTTAGGAACTCCTTTTTCAGCAGCTCTATAATTATTAGTTGTAACATCTCTCCAGAATTTAGCCATTTGATACGCAGTCTGATCTGTAATGCTCGGATCTGTAAGTAATTGTGCAGGAAAAGCAGATGGTGTATAGTCGCCAAAGCCCTTCTGAATTCTGCCAACTGCTTCCATGAGATAAGTTTTATAAGACATAATTATCACCTTAAATCAGCAGCTCTCCTTTCACGCCTTCCATGATGTCCCTGCGGACAATAGGCGGTATGTCAAGCTTCCTGAAGTATTTCCTGCCGAGAGGGCTGTCAATCTCTTCGTAATATTCTCCATTCTCGTCTCTAACAAAAGTCCTGTTTGTGTTCGCATCTTCTATCCGCTTCACATTGCCTGTAAGGTACAACATTTCAATCACTATCTTGCTTTCCGAGCGCACGATTATACCCGAGTCTGTATTTTATGATTTCTCTGGCGCAGCAAATAGAATTCTTCCTGGATCGAATGCGAAATTCTATCAAAGGTTGGAGCAAGAGTAAGCTTTTTATAGTATAAATCTTACTTTATTATTAGAAGTAAGAAATAGTGATTTGATGGAAGAGATTAAGGTTTCGACAAAGGGCCAGCTGGTGGTGCCGAAATACATGCGGGATGCAATTGGCATGAAGCCAGGCTCCAAACTGTTGGCAAGCCTCGAAGGTGGCAAGATAATTCTTATGCCGAAACCTGATGATCCCATCGAAACTATGAAAAAAGCTGGCAATGAGCTTTCTCTGAAGAACATCAGGCGTGAGATCAAAGAAGAGTAATATTTTTACATAGGAGAGAAGGATCATAAGGAAGAGAATCTTAGGTTCTCGGCTTATAACCACACCCAGGAGGCAGCCGGTTTTCTGGCTGCCTCTTTTTTATTAAGTGATGAATATGTCAGAAAACAAAATTTATTTCGATACATTCGTTTTCATGGACCTGCTTTCAGGCAATCCAGAGCTCGCAGCGAAAGCAGAATCTTACCTGAAAACTTCACAAGGAATTGTTTCATCTATACTCCTAACGGAACTGGCATACCACATTGCAAGAAGAAAGAAATCCAAAGTAAGCGAAATTATTTTTTGTATTCAGTCATTACCGAATGTAAAAATTGTTCCTGTTGACAAAGAGATAGCCAGCCTTGCAGGATCGCTGCGTGCGAAATATCGCCACAAGATTCAGAAGAAGCTTACGTATTTCGACTCTATACATATTGCAACTGCATTGCAAACAGGTTGCAAGAAATTCGTGACTGGTGACAAAGGCTTCAAAGAGATAATGGACATCGAAATTGAGGTGTACTAGTAGAATAGCTTTTTATATATGGTTAGACAATGTATAACCGATATATATGCCGGAAATTGAAAGCAAGATTCGAAAATGGGGAAATTCATTTGGCATAATCATACCCAACGAAGTGATAAAAAAAGAAAAGTTGAAGGAAGGCCAGAAAGTTGGTATAATAATCCTGAAAAAGTCTGATGTCCTGAAAAGAACATTTGGCATGATGAAAGGAGAATGGAAAGAGTCGACACAAGATATCAAAGACAAACTCAGGAAAGAGCTGTATGATGAATAAATTCTTTTTCGATTCTTACGCGATAATTGAAATCCTAAAAGGCTCAGAAAGTTATCAAAAATATGCCGACGCAGAATTCGTAATAACTAAGCTTAATCTTTTCGAGGTTTATTATAAAATGCTGCAAGATTCCAAAGAAAAAGCAGATTTATTCCTTTCAGCATATGCGCAACACGCTGTAGATTTTGATGAAATTATTATAACCGAGGCTTGTAAATTCAGACTGGAAAATAAAAGAAACCGTTTATCAATGGCAGACTGCATAGGCTACATTTTAGCACTTAAAAACTCTCTGAAGTTCCTTACAGGCGATATGCAATTCAAAAGTATGTCAAATGTCGAGTTCGTCAAGTAGGTTAATTTCAACCTATTCAGTGTTAACTATAGTTAACTTTAAAGTGTTAACTATAGATAACTAATGAGTTATTCAATGACAACCCAAATGCTTGGAGTACGATTAACAGAAAGAGAGGAAAAGGAAGTAAAAAAACTTGTAGAAGCCGGCCTTTACATATCTGTTTCTGAATTTATTCGAGAGTCTGTTAGAAAGAATCTTGCTTCGTTGAAAGTTATACAAATCCGTGATGTTTCCAAAGCAAAAGCTAAGAAAGAGATAATAGATTACTTGAAAACGCACAAAGAAGCATATGCAAGTGACATAGCAGAGCAACTTAGCCTTGATCTAGATTTTGTTTTTACAATTCTGAAAGAAATGCAAAAAGAAGGTGTTGCTGAATGACAGTTCTTATGGAAGCCGGAGACAAAATAAAAGGCGAAAGGATAGTTTGTCAATACAGAAAAGAAAAAGAAGCCAGGTTAGTTCATTTCACAGCTGGTCATCGCGGAATGTTGCGAGTTATAGAAGGATATCCTGCAGAAGCTATCATAGATAGGGTTTGGAAATTAAAGGCACATTAAATATAATTTTACTGGATTCAATTATAGATAATGTCGTTCTCAGCGCCTTCCGGAGGACTGCATTTCATTGAGAAAATGCAAGCTACATTTGATACAGCATCGATCCATTTCTTTGTTTCATCCTCTGTCTCATTTCCATAAATTATTAGCAATTTATCCAGATCCTTGGGTTTATATTTTTCATATGTATCGCTGAGGTTGCCATTCACGAAGAATCTTAATGAATGCGTCAAGTTATTACAATATGCTTCGCCATCAACAAAATTGAAGCACTCATTGCTGAATTCTATACCAATAGAGGAGAAGAAATGACCTAATACAGCTTTACTTGATTCAACATGCAGTAACTTATCCCCATTGTAATTTCTTACATGCAAATGAATGCCCGGATTTGTTTCACTATATTCATCTCTGTTAAAATTAAGCTCTTTGCTATTGATAACAACAAGAAAATCGGCATGAATATGATACGGTGCTGTGTTACTTCTTGGAACTATTTCTTCAAGGCCCCTCGTTTCAACGTTTTGATAAGGAATAATTGCCAAAATTAAAGCTAAAACAATTATTGCAATCGCAATAAACGCTATAAATAAAAATTTCCTTTGACTTTTCTTTCGTTTCATAGTTCATCACATATAAAAAGAATCCATCATCTGAAGATGATGGATTCTTTTATACCGGAATACCACGAATAATACCGTCGTCTAAAGACAAGTGGTATTCCTTGTATAAACTGTATTCTGAATAGCAAAAATCACTTAAGTGATTTTTAATAACTTGCTTTCTAAGTTTATTTAGTGTTTTTATGCTTGAGAATTATTCGCAAGAGCTGCAAAAGATCCTAAAAAAAGAAAAAATCTCAATCGGCCAGAAAATTTCTATAAAAAGCAAAGACACAGAATTCGAAGGCTTCCTGATGCCAAAAAGCGCTGGTGACCCAAACGTCATTGTGATGAAGCTTGCCAATGGTTATAACATCGGCTTGGCATTTCAATCAGACACGGAAATAAAAAAGCAGCAGGATAAAGCAGTACTGGAGAAAAAAAGGATAGAAGTAAAAAAGTACAAACCTTATCCTGGAAAGCCAACGATAAGTCTGCTTCACACAGGCGGAACTTTTGCTTCGCGAGTGGATTATAAAACAGGCGCGGCGTATCCTGCTTTCACACCTGAGGAATTGTTTTTCGCAATACCAGAAGCAGGAAAGATAGCTAATTTCAACACCCGTGTAGTTTTTCAGATGTTTTCTGAGGACATGGAACCTGAACACTGGGTTCTGCTTGCGAAAAAAATAACACAAGAAATAGAAGAAACAAAGCCCGACGGGATAATAGTAACTCACGGGACAGACACAATGATTTTCACGACAGCTGCTATTTCCTTAATGTTACAAAATCTGCCGATTCCAGTTATATTCGTCGGCGCCCAACGCAGCAGCGACCGCAGCAGCAGCGATGCGTGGATGAACCTTATCTGCGCTGCACAATTCATAGCAAAGAGTGATTTTTCAGGTGTTGGATTATGTATGCGCGGATCAATTAATGATGATTTTTGCTACATACTTGATGGCTTGCACATCAAAAAGATGCATTCTTCGCGCCGTGATACTTTCAGAAGCGTTGATGTACTGCCTTATGCAAAGGCATTTTCTGACGGCACGATAGAATACATTCGCAATAATTATCAGCGAAAAGACAAAACAAGAAAATTGAATGCGGTGGAGAGATTCGACAGGCGAGTTGCTATAGTGAAAATATATCCTGGAATAGACTACCGCATTTTTGACTTCCTTCATAACTCGGGCTTTCGCGGCGTAATTTTAGAAGGAACAGGGCTTGGCAATGCACCGGTTGATGTTATTGATGATTACACAAAACATCATGATGACTTTCTTGCTGCAATAAAGAGGGTTGTTGATAAAGGCCTTGTCGTGTGCATGACTTCACAGTGCGCTTATGGCAAGGTTAATCTGAATGTCTATTCATCCGGCAGAAGGCTGCTTAAAGCGGGTGTTGTGCCTATTGCAAGCACCACTGAGGCAGCTTATGTGAAGCTCGGGTGGGCATTGGCACACACAAAAGACCAGGAAGAGGTAAAGAAAATCATGCTCACCAACTACTCAGGCGAAATACTTGATAGAATAGATCCTAATGCATTCCTCCTTTGATAGTGATAAGATAGTGATAATTATGGACTACGAAAAACTTGGGTTGCGGGTTGGTTTGGAAATCCATCAGCAGCTTAATTCTGAAACGAAACTTTTCTGTAAGTGCCCAATTAAAAAAACCGAGTCATTTCCCCAAAGCATTAGGCGCAAATTAAAGCCTGTTGCAGGCGAGCTTGGTGATGTTGACCCGGCTGCAATGTACGAATACATGAGGAACAAAAATTTTGTTTACAGCTATAATGTTGAATCTTCATGCCTTGTGGAGCTCGATGATGACCCGCCAAAGGAAATAAATGAAAAAGCACTTATGACAACTTTGCAGGCATGCAAAATGCTAAACTGCCAGATAATTGATGAGCTTCATGTTATGCGCAAAACAGTTATTGATGGTTCTTCTGTCAGCGGCTTCCAGCGAACGCTGCTTGTTGGGGTTTCCGGCACTATTGAAACAGAATTCGGTAATGTAGGAATAGCCACTGTTTGCCTTGAAGAAGATTCGGCTCCGGCAGTAAAGAAAGAAGGCGATACCATTGAATACCGCCTCGACAGGGCACTTGTGCCACTTATCGAGATTTCTACAGGTCCTGATATGCATTCGCCAGAACATGCAAAGGCGGTAGCTGAAAAGATAGGTCTCCTTCTGCGTAGCCTTGATGTTGTTCGTGGCATAGGATCCATAAGGCAGGATGTCAACATTTCAATTAACGGCGGGGCCAGAATAGAGATAAAGGGCTTCCAGGAGCTTGAGAAGA
>CAYJVV010000022.1:0-7503 GCA_964373755.1 uncultured archaeon
CAGGCAATTTCATCAGCGATCGAGTCAGGAGTAAGTTACAAGCGGTTAGGGAATCAGTATCTGCAACGGATAATGGAAGCAGGCGCGGTAGGTTGCGAGATAGTATTTTCAGGCAAGGTTTCCGGCCAGAGAAGCAGGACGCAGAGATTCACAGCTGGTTACCTGAAGAAAGCTGGAGACCCGGCTCAAAAGGATGTCATAAAAGGATTCGCTGTGGCGTCGCCCAAGCTGGGAAGCATTGGCATAACGGTGAAAATAATGATAAATCATCCAGAGCTTATCACGATGAAAATTGTTGAAAACCAAATGAAAGCTGATGTTGCTACAGAAGAAATTGTAAGCACGGAAAAGAGTGAGTAAAATGGGTGAAATGAAAACAAAAAAGATTCGTCAGATGAATGAGAAAGATATGGAGACGAAACTGCAAGAGTTGCGACTGGAGCTTGCAAAGGAGATGGCTGCAAGCGAGATAGGTACGGTGAAGAATCCTGGAAGGATTGGATACATGAAAAAAACAATAGCAAGAATATTGACTGTAAAGAGTGAAAGAGGAGGGGTGTTAAAGAAGTGATTTGTCAGAAGTGTGGTCTTCCGAAGGAACTGTGCATATGCGAGACTATAGCAAAGGAAGCACAGAAAATAACGATCAGATTAGTCCAGAAACGGTACGGTAAATATACAACCGTCATACGCGGCATAGACTCGTCAAAGATTAATATCAGGGATCTTACGAAAACGCTGAAGTCAAAGCTGGCATGCGGTGGCACGTATAAAAACGACGAGATCGAGATACAGGGGGACCACAGACAAAGAGCGAGGGATATACTTGTGAAAGAAGGATTCCCAGCGGATATAATTGAGATAAGCTGAGGTTCTATCATGAGAGTTCCTAAAAATATACTTAGACACGAACTCATAGGACTGGAATGTGAAGTTGTCGCGTCAAAGAACAAAAGCCAGATTGGAACAAAAGGAAAGATTGTTGACGAGACGATGAAAACCTTGGTAATAGAGTCCGATAAAAAAGAAAAACGCATTCAAAAAGATGGGTGTGTGTTCAGGTTGAAACTCGATTCACATGTGGTTGACATAGAAGGCAGGTATATAGTTTCGAGACCTGAAGATCGTATCAAGAAGAAATTCAGTAAATGGTGATCATATGGCAAGAACAAAAACACAGATAAAACACAGAGATATAGGCGTTGAAGCAAAAGCACCAGGAAAGACATGCGACAATAAGAAATGTCCCTGGCATGGCAAGCTTGGAATACGTGGCAGACTTTTCAAGGGAAGAGTTTCAACAGCGAAAGCTCTAAACACTGCAATTGTTGAATGGGATTATTATCACTTTTCGCCTAAGTACGAAAGATACGAAAGGAGGCATTCCAGAGTCGCTGCATTTAATCCAGTCTGTATTGCTGCTGCCGAAGGCGACATCGTGGTCATAGCAGAATGCAGGCCCCTGTCAAAATCGAAGCGTTTTGTAGTGATTGAGAAAATAACTGATTAAGGTGTTCACATGAAAGGTATATCTGCAAACATAACAAAGTCCATACAACTGAAAACTCGGCTCGTTTGTGTAGACAATACAGGAGCCAAAGAGCTGGAATTAATAGCGGTTAAAACATATCATGGAAGATTGAGGAGATTGCCAAAGGCTGGCATAGGAGATGTTGTTATTTGCTCAGTAAAAAAAGGAAAGGAAAAGGTGCGAGGTACTGTTGTCCACGCAGTCATTGTAAGGCAGAAGAAGGAGTACATGCGCAGCGACGGTACTCGTGTCAAATTCTCAGACAACGCAGCCGTTCTAGTCAATCCAAAAACGTTTGAGCCTCAGGGAACGGAAATCAGGACAGTGATAGCAAAAGAAGCGATCGAACGCTTCTCTCCTATCGGAAAAATAGCAAGCATAGTGTTATGATATGCCAGACAATAGACAAATAGTTCCGGAACGCCTCTTAGCAATAGAAGAAGTAGATCGTCTTATAAAAGAGTACAGTGGCCCAGCAAACGCTGTTCTTGTAAGGGGTGGATCTGACATGAAGATAAGTTTCGAGTTTGGAGATTATGAGACGCTTGCTGGAAGAGAACCAGAACATAATCAATGGACATATTTATTATCTATCAGGTGACAAAAAATGAAAAAAACGTTTTCAAAGTTTTGGGTTTCAAGCAAACAGCCAAGAAAGCAGAGAAAATACAGATACAATGCACCTTCACACAAAAGACACTCCATGATGTCCGCTCATCTGCAGAAAAGCTTGAGGAAAGAATTAGGCAGAAGATCCATGGTTTTGAAAAAAGGCGATGAAGTCGAAATTAAGCGTGGAGAATTCAGCGGAAGGCGTGGCGCAGTTTCGGCAGTTGACATGAAACGATTGAAGGTTTACATAGAAGGCATCAAACGGAAAAAAGTGTCAGGCCAAGACGTCCAAGTCCCGATAGACCCGAGCAATCTTGTAATAGTCAAAGTCGATCTTGAGGACAAGAAGAGGAAGAAGATAATTTCACGAAAGGAATCAGAAGGAACCAAACAGTGATAATTTATGTCGAAATTGAAAAGATTCGCAGCGCCAAAATTCTGGCCGATTGAGAAGAAAACAAAGAAATACAGCGTGAATCCTAGCCCTGGCCCGCATTCGAAAGAAAAGTGTACACCGTTAGGCATAATACTGCGCGACGTCATGAAAGTAGCCGATGACATGAAAGAAGCAAGGGAAATATTACTCAATGGATTCGTGAAAGTCAATGGCGTCAAGAGGTCCAAACAGAATTTCCCCGTGGGCTTGATGGATATACTGTCTGTCGGCGACCAGGAATATCGCATGCTTGTGTCAAAAAACGGTTTGTACCTGCAGAAGATCGAAGGAAAAGAAACTGGCGTAAGGCTTTGCAGGGTGGAGGACAAGCACTGGATTGGTGGAAAGTTACAGCTCAACCTCCATGATGGAACGAATATGATTTCAAACGTGAAGTGCTCCACAGGAGACGTTCTTGTTATTGGCTTGCCTGAAATGAATGTAAAGGAAGTTTTGAAACTCGAAAAGAATTCTGTGGTGCTTGTAACGGCTGGCAACAACAGCGGCGACGTTGGAAAGATTCAGGAAATAATAGTTACGAGAAGCGCCAGGCCCAACCAGGCGGTTGTATCTCTTGGTAACAGAAGCGTCAGCCTTCCAAGGAATTTCGTATTTGTCATAGGCAAGGAAAAGCCTGTAATAAACGTTGGTGTTTAAAGTGAACCCCATGAAAAAGATTCGAATAGAAAAGATAACACTGAATGTAGGATGTGGTACTACGTTGAGTCCTGAAAATGCAAAAAAAATACTTGAAAGTATTACGGAAAAGAAGGCTGTCATAACACATTCAAAAAAGCGTTCCACTTTCGGCGTGCCAAAAGATAAGCCTATTGGCTGCAAGGTGACTATTAGGGAAGATGCAGAAAACGTACTCAAAAGGCTTCTCGAAGCGAAGGAGAACATGCTGAGACAAAACAGCTTTGATTCAAGTGGGAATTTTTCCTTCGGTATAAAGGAGTACATAGATATTCCAGGGGCAGATTATGACCCGAAAATCGGCATAATAGGCTTTGATGTTGCTGTTACACTCGAAAGGCCCGGCTATAGGGTCAAAAGAAGAAAATTGCCAAAAAGACTCGGAAAGGCCCACCTGATAACAAAGGATGAGGCGATGAACTTTATGACAGAACGCTTCAACGTGCAGATAGCAGAATAGGACGATAACCATGGTTCGCAGAAAACTTATAAAAAGAAAATTCGGCAAGGGTTCCAGAAAATGTGTCAGGTGCGGTTCTATGGATGCTGTGATAAAAAAATACGGCTTGATGTATTGCCGGCGCTGTTTCAGAGAAGTGGCACACGACTTAGGATTCAGGAAATTGGGGTGAAATAATGAGGCATGACTTGCTTGTTGATGATTTGCACGTTATATCGAACGCTGAAAAAACTGGAAAGAGGACATGCACAGTACCTGCATCATCACTAGTCAAGAATGTCCTCAAGGTGCTTCAGAAAGAAAGCTACATAGGCAAGTTCGAATTCATAGATGATGGCAAGTCAGGAAAATTAGAGATACAGCTAATTGGCAAAATAAACGAATCAAGGGCTGTAAAGCCTCGATTTTCAGTGAAGAAAAACGATTACGAGAAATGGGAAAAAAGATACTTGCCTGCAAAAGATTTTGGACTGCTTATCATGTCAACATCAAAAGGGGTAATGACGCAGAAGGACGCCGTCAAAATCGGTCTCGGTGGCAGATTGCTTGCTTATGTATATTAAGTGATTACAATGGAAGACAAGAAGATTGAAAAGAAAATATTGATTCCAGATAATCTAGATGTTCAAGTAGAGGAAAAAAGAATTAGTATGAAAGGGCCGAAAGGTCAGATTAGTAAAGACTTCAGCGACCCAAGATTCTCGCAAACAGTCTTAATTGCAAAAACAGGGAATGATATATCAATAACCTCGAGTTCTAACGAAAAGAAAGTCCGAAGCCTTTGCGGGACTATAGCTGCGCACACTCAAAACATGATAAACGGCGTGACAAGCGGCTACAAATATAAAATGAAGGTTTTCTATACACACTTTCCTATTACAATAACCGTAAAGGACAAGGAAGTTCAGATAAGGAATTTCGTCGGCGAAAAAGGCGCACGCACCGCAAAAATAATCGGTAACGCTGAGGTCAATGTTGGAAAGGACGAGCTTGAAGTTGTCGGAGTTAGTGTTGAGGATGTCGGCCAGACTGCTGCAAACATAGAGCAGGCATGCAAGATCACGAAGCGGGACAGGCGCGTATTCCAGGATGGCATTTATCTGACTGGAAAATATCTGCAGACAGGTGAGAAATTATGAGCAAAGATTTCAAACAACAGGATTATTTCCGCTACAAGCGACTTGGTATCAAGTGGAGAAAGCCAAGAGGCAGGCAAAGCAAACTGCGCATAAAGAAAGGTGGTTCTGGCAGGAAACCTTCAGTCGGTTACAGAACAGAAAAAACAAAGAGGAACATGATCAGGGGATTCAAGGCTTTCAATGTCAGTAATGTTCCACAGCTTGAAAAACTGCCAGAAAATTCAGCAATAATTATATCAAGTTCAGTTGGCTCCAAGAAGGCTGTGGAGATATACAAAGCAGCCGTTGAAAAGGGCTTCACTGTACTAAATATGAGGCGGATGAAAGGCCTTATCAGAAAGGAGAAGGTGTTGAAGAAAATTGCAGTGAGCTCCAAAAAAAATGAAGAAAAACAGGTGTGAAAAATGTTTATTGCATTTGGCGATGGAAAATGCCCGCTCTGTGGTGATATGGGACGGCAGCTCTCAAAAGAGACGTACCACTGTAACAGATGTGATGTTGCATTCAACGAATATTATATCTCGCTTCTTGGCAAGCCGAAAGAACCCCAGACAAAATTCTGGACGTAGGAGAGATAGATTGAATAGAAAGTAAAGAAATGGTTTTTGTAAGTTCTTTTGGGGTTTACAAAGACCTTTTCTTTTGAAGAAAAGGGATTTGTTATGACATTGAAAACTCAGAGAAATGTTGCCGCAAGGCTTCTGAAATGCGGAAAATCCCGTGTATGGTTTGATCCAGAAAAGATACGTGACATAGAAGAAGCTATAACAGCCCAGGATGTGAGAAGGCTTGTGAAGGACGGTTTGATACAAGCGCTTCCAAAACAAGGTCTTAGCAACGCACGTAAAAAGAAGATAGCACTTCAGAAAAGCAAGGGGCGGAGACGCGGTCCGGGATCAAGGAAAGGACACCATGCAGGAGAGAGAAAGAAACACTGGATGCGAACAATACGTGCCATAAGAAGCCAGCTCAAACAGCTTCGCAACGAGGAAAAGATAGAGAAAAATATTTACAGGAAACTTTACATGAAATCAAAAAGTGGCTTTTTCAGGAGCCGTGCCCACCTGATGACTTATATTGAACGAAATAACATGCTCAAGACAAAAGAATAATAGCATTTAACTAAGGATGATGTAGACGATAGAAGAAGGATATCCTTCTTCTTCGGAGGCGTGAAACATGGAAAGCGGAAAAACAGTGAAAGAATTGGCAAAGGAAATACACAGCACTGCAATAGAGAAAGGCTTCTGGGAAGGTGGCAATAGAAACTTCCTTGAGGCATTGATGCTCATAGTCAGCGAAGCAGGAGAATGCTGCGAAGCTTACAGAAAACAGCAAAAAGAAAAGATGGCTGAAGAGCTTGCAGACGTCGTTATCAGAACACTTGATCTCGCCGAAGGCTTCGGAATTGACATAGAAACAGAAATACTGAAGAAGATGGAATACAACAAGACAAGACCTTACAAACATGGCAAAATTGCGTGATGAAAATGTTGGCATTGAAGCGCAGAAGAGAACTTAAAACGGATTACAAGAACCGCTTGGCGCTGCTCAAATCAAGAAAGCACAGGGTAGTTATCCGAAGATCGCTGAATGGTGTAAGGATGCAGGCTGTGGAATACGCTGGTTCAAGTGATAAAACGCTTGTCGAAGTGTACTCAAAGATGCTGTTGAAATATGGCTGGAAAGGTCACCTTGGAAATATACCAGCAGCTTACCTGACAGGCTTCCTCTTTGGAAAGCTTTGCCTGAAGAGCGGTGTCAAAGAATGTATTGTTGATATTGGTCTCAATAGAAGTGTAAAAGGCTCCCGCATATTTGCTGCTGTAAAAGGCTGCATAGATGCCGGGCTTCCTGTTGATGCTGGCGAAGAAATACTGCCTGACGACAATAGGACAAAAGGCGTGCATATTGCTGAATATGCAAAAAAACTGAAATCAGAAAGCCAGGATAAATTCAGAAGGCATTTTGCTGCATATATCAAGGCAGGCATGGATCCTGAAAATATACCTAATAATTTTGATCAGACAAAAGAAAAGATAGCAGAAGTGGTGAAGTGAAATTTATGGCAGCAGAAAACTGGAAACCGAAGACAGAGTTAGGGAAATTAGTGATTGATGGCAAAGTAGCCACCCTTGATGAAGTTTTTGCAAACGGAAGGAAGATAAAAGAACCGCAGATAGTAGACAAACTGCTGCCTAATCTGCAGAGTGATATAATTTTCATAGGCGGCTCTCCTGGAAAAGGCGGCGGCATAAGGCGCACGCCAACAAGGCGAACAGCAAGGATGCACAGGTCAGGAAGGCGATACAAAGTCTCAGCCCTTGTGGTGGTTGGAAATGGAGACGGCTATTTTGGCGTTGGAAAATCAGAATCTCAGGAGCACAGGATCGCAACAGAGAAATCCGCCGAAGAAGCAAAGCTCAATATCATACAAGTAAAGCGTGGATGATGCTCATGGGAATGTTCCTGCGGCGGAAAACATTCAATTCCTGTAGAGATCCAAGGAAAATGCGGGTCTGTAAAGGTAACTTTGATGCCCGCACCAAAAGGAATAGGCCTTGCAGTTTACGATGAAGGCAAGAAGATAATGCGTCTTGCCGGCATCAGGGACATCTGGTCGAAGACT
>CAYJVV010000022.1:7513-10517 GCA_964373755.1 uncultured archaeon
ATAAAACTGAAAAAGTAAAATCTTGTTTCAGTAAGAAAGAATTTAAGTTTGAGTTTCCCATCAGACGAAGCTGATTTCAACAAATTATTTTTATTCTCACATTGAAAAAAAATAAACAGGATGAAAATTCATGGGGAGAATGAAAGCAAGCAGGTAATGCAAGTTAATGAAGAACCTGCAGAGATTACCGAAGAGAAGTGATAAAATGCAATTGGCTGTTTTGCGTATCCGCGGAAGGGTTGGAGTCAGGAAAGACGTAGAGCGCACGATGCGCATGCTTGGCCTGAAAACAAAACATTCGCTTGCACTTACGTCAAACTCGCCTGAAATCCTAGGCATGATAAAGAAATCACAAGATTTTATTACGTGGGGAGAAGTAAGCAAGGACCTGCTTGAGACGCTGAAAGAAAAAGGTGAGAGTAATGTATACCGGCTTGCTCCACCGAAAGGCGGATTCAAAACATTGAAAAAACATTGGCCAAAAGGCGATCTTGGTTATCGTGGCGAAAGCATAAACGAGCTCATAAAGAGGATGTTGTAATGCAAGACTACAAAATATTTTGGACGCCAACCATGGCATTTAGTTTTATGGGTTGTTTTACAACTGAAACAATTGGTAGGACAACACTATTTTACGATATGAATGGAGAAGAAAGAATGACAGTAAGACATCAAAGAAGACCAAAAGAAGCATTTGTAGATGAATTACTTAGCAACTTTACAATGGTCAACCCTTCAGAGGTTTACAATTTTGCAAGAGACATGGGTGCAAGAGGTGGCTTAGGAAGAATAGACATGACAATGACAGATGATATAGCTGCAAAAGTTGGAAGAGCATATGAAGACCGTCTACAACTTATGAAATGGGAAGATTATTTGAAAAGAAGGCATTAACGTGACACTACGCTTCAGGAAAAAGGACACAAGACAGAGAGGTACGCATACCCACGGCTGGGGCTCAAAAAAGAAACACCGCGGAAAAGGCAGCAAAGGCGGACACGGTTACGGCGGCTCGCACAAGCACAAGTATTCTTATATCGTGAATTATGAGCCGGAGCACTACGGTTATAAAGGCTTCGTCAGACATGGCAAGAAATCTAATAAAATAATCAATGTAGGCGACGTAGAAAAGATTCTTTCAAAGCAGGAGCATGCAGAGATTATCGATCTTTCTTCAATGGGATACGATAAACTCCTTTCGAAAGGCAAAATCACTGTTGCCGTCAAGCTGAGAATTCCTAGTTATTCAGAAAAAGCTAAACTAAAAATAGAACAAGCCGGCGGGGTTATAGTTGCATGAGTGACTGGCTAACTCAAAAATCAGAGGAAATAGGTATTCTTGTTGGTATGTATAAAGAGTTAAAAAGAAAATTTGAAGAAGCCAAATTGCCAACTGATTATCTGAGGGTTACTGCTGGAGTCGAATTATTTAATACGGACGGAGCAGATTTAATCCCTGACGTACCTTATGTTCTTTCCGCTTTAGCCAGAGCCGAAGAAATTTATTTTAAAAATCGCAACAGATAGGTTAAAAAATTCTTTCACAATATTTTGTTGAGTGGTACAAAAATGTCCTTTTATGACAAGTTCGTGTCGAGCCTGCCTGGAATAGAAGAGCCTAAGACCCATCTAAACTTTCTTGCACGTCTGAAATGGACAGCATTAGTGCTTTTGATATTCCTTCTTCTTGGTCAGATAACGCTTTATGGGCTTTCAGCTGGCGCAATACCTCGTTTGCAATTCTTTGAGCTTATACTAGGCGCTTCGCTGGGCACCTTGATGACACTCAGCATTGGTCCTATAGTAACCGCGTCCATTATACTTCAACTGCTTGTTGGATCCAAGATCGTACCATGGGACACGAAGACTAAGGAAGGCAAGAAAAGGTTTCAAGGAACACAAAAGCTCCTTGCAATGTTCTTTTCGTTCTTCGAGGCTTATGCATTTGTAGCGTTTGGTGCATTACCACCTTCATCACCTGATCTGTTCCTTGTGCTAGTTTTGCAAATTGCTTTCGGCGGTATACTTGTGCTTTATATGGACGAGATAGTATCGAAGTGGGGCATAGGATCAGGTGTATCACTTTTCATAGCAGCAGGCGTGTCAAAACAGATATTCGTCAGGATTTTTAACCCGATAACACCTGTTGGCCAGACCGTTCCTGCCGGCTTATTGTTGCAGTTTTTCGCCTTCCTTGCTTTGGGAGAGGTCTTCCAAGCATTCATTGCGCTGCTTCCCATTATTGCAACAATAATTGTGTTCCTGATTGTTGTGTATATTCAGGCAATACGTGTTGAAATACCAATAGCATTCGCATCAGTAAGAGGCTTTTCCAGAAGATGGCCATTGAATCTCTTATACACAAGCAATATTCCAGTAATTCTAGTAGGTGCATTGATAGCAAACCTCCAGTTCATGGCGACGCTCACTTCAAAAGTTACCGAAGGCGGTTTGCGTTGCGGCTTCTTTGGTTGCATCGACACAAACGGCGTTCCAGTAAGCGGAATTATTTCGTTCCTGTTCCCGCCAGGCGATTTGCAGACGCAGATCTTCTTCATGATACTCCTTGCAGTAGTTTTCGCTGCAGGATTTCTTGCATTTTACCTGCGCTATCATAATGCCTTGAAAGTTCTGCTAGCATCCATTATTGTTGGATTTATTCTTGCGATTCTTGTAACAAATTTTACTATAGGGTTACCTACAAGTGCAGCGTCACTTAATGCACTAGTTTATTTGATTGTCTTTATTATTGGCTCTGTTGTATTTTCATACTTCTGGGTATCGACAAGCGGTATGGACTCCCGCGCCGTCGCAGAACAGATAAACGAAATGGGCATGTCAGTGCCGGGTTTCCGCCGCGATCCGCGCATTGTGGAACAGGTTCTTGACAGGTACATACCTATATTGACAATTCTCAGCGGTCTCATAGTTGGCCTGATCGCAGCTATGGCCGATTTCACAAATGCCATTGGCACAGGAACAGGCATTTTGCTTACAAGATCGG
>CAYJVV010000023.1:0-10384 GCA_964373755.1 uncultured archaeon
GGTTCTGTTGTTGTAACAGGCGACAAGAATGTGAAAGGTATTGTGACAACCTCTGACATAGTATACAAGCATGTTGCAGACAAACGCGGTACGAAAGTCTCAGAAATAATGACTACTGACATAGTTCGCGTTTCACCAGATAAAACCATCGAGGAGGCCGCCCGCATCATGGTTGAAAAAGGCATAGAAAAGCTCCTTGTATTTGAAATGGACAAGCTCGCAGGCATCATTACCAACAACGATATTCTGCGCATAGAGCCTGCTCTGTTTGAGATACTGCTTGAAAGACTTAAACTTGGAAAGCGCGAGATAAGGGAAGAAGATTTTGAATTCTTGGAATGTGAAACGTGCGGCAATTTCTCTGACGAAATAGAAGAAGTGAACGGCGCCTATCTTTGCTCCGAATGCAGATAAATGATATTTTCCTGATATAACCTGTGACTTTAGTCACAGGTTTCTTGGAAAATAGCATCTAGAAAGTATTGAGTTTCATCTGCTGTCTAAAGACAGCAGATTTCAATGCTTTCTCAAATAACATAACAATCAGAATCTTTTTATTCCGGCCAAACCAATTTTTATCATGCAAGTAGAGGAAACATTGCTAACAAGGAAGATAATCATAGAAACTCAAGATCCATATGGCATGGCGCTTGAACTGATGGAAGCTGCCTCAAAGTTTGGTAAAATAATAGAAAAAGAAAACAAGTATGAGACAGATGGTCCAGAAAGAAAAACAACCCTTAATTTCGAGATAGTTGAAAATACCGACCGCACCTCCCACATCGTCGTGGAATTCAACACGCGCGGCGAAACAAATGGAGTGAATTATCTCGGAATTGATATCACTGCAAAGTTCGTTTGTTCGCTAAGCTCTGGAGATTTCTTCTCATCCACGTTCGCTGATTACTACCTGAAACATATGTTCCCACGTCATCTCAAGTCTGCCGACGACAAAATAAAGCGCATCGACAAAGCCGTCGTCGAATTCGCAGCAACATCAAGCAAGAAAGCCAAAGAAGCCAAGGCAGTTTAAAAACACAAAAATAAAAGATTTTACTGTTTCTTCTAAGAAAATCATCTCAGAACAAACCCTTAAAAACCTTCCTGTTATAGTTTCTTAGAAGCGTAGAATAAAGGTACTATCAATTTGCTATCGTGCAAACGGAAGCAAAATAATCATAAAGAAACAAGGGAAATTCATGTTTATCATTTCAGCCCGGTTTTCAGATGAGATAGATAAATGAACCTCTTTCTACGCCTCATAAAATTGAGGTGAAATTAATGGCAAAATTAGCACAAAACTTTGCAAAATATTCGATACACGCCAGAATGCAGGCAAAAGGTGTTGTGGAAAAACCTGACATCATAGGTGCAATATTTGGTCAAACAGAAGGCCTTCTTGGCACCGAGCTTGATTTACGCGAGCTGCAAAGAACAGGAAGGATCGGCCGGATAGAAGTAATGGTTGATACAAATAAAGGCAGAGCTTATGCAGAAATTACAATACCTTCTAGTCTGGATGCAAGTGAAACATCGCTTCTTGCTGCTTCGCTGGAGACAATAGATAAAGTAGGCCCTTGCGACGCAGAAATAGAAGTTGTCAAAGTAGAAGATGTGAGATCGCAAAAGCGCAGGTATGTTATCGAAAGAGCAAAAGATATTTTGAAATCAATGTCAGACAGCGAGCTTCCTGATTCGCAAAGAATTGCTGAAATCATAAAGGAAGCTGTGCGAACGCGTGAAGTATCTTCGTACCATGGCTTAAGCTGCGGACCTGACATTGAAACGTCGGAAGAAATAATCGTTGTTGAAGGCCGTGCCGACGTCATAACATTGCTCAAGAACGGCATAAAGAACTGCATAGCCATAGAAGGCTCCAAGATACCGGAAGCAGTTATAGCCCTGACTAAGCAGAAAACTGTGACAGCATTTCTTGATGGAGACCGTGGAGGAGAGCTTGACTTGAAAAAACTCCTCTCCGTTGCTGAGATAGATTTCGTAGTACGCGCAGATGAGGGGAAGGAAGTCGAAGAGCTTACCAAAAAGGAAATATTCAAAGCACTTCGCGATCGCACCCCAGTCGACCAGTACATGGAATCGCTCAAAGACACATCTAAAGCAGTCACGGCAAGAGAAGCCCCTCAACAGGTGGACAAGCCCCCCGTTGATGATGAAACAAAAAGTTTCCTCAACACATTGCTGGAGGAACTTACAGGCACAAGAGCTGCATATCTTGTCAGCAAGGACATGCAAATAATCAGCAAAGTATCCATTAGCGGCCTACCAGAAGCACTTGAGGAATTCACAGGTATATTTGCTGTTGTAATGGACGGCAAAGTGGGGCAGGAAATAGCAGACATGCTTGCAAAACACGGTGTTCAATACTTGGTTGCTAGTGGCTACAAAGAGCACGTGAGGACAAACATGATCGTGATAGCTGAGTAACATGCCAGTACATGCTGTAAAATCCGTTTTGGTTGTCGACGACACTTCAGCTGAGCACGTAGCTAAAGGACTGGAAGAAGAAGGATTCTTTGCAATGCCTTACAAAAGTGGTTTGCAAGCAATAGATGACATAAACGGTGGTTTACGCTATCATGTAGCATTTGTAGGCTTATCTTTTCCAGACACAGACGGCTATACAGTTATGGCTGCATCGAAGAGGGTAAATCCACACACCCCTGTCGTTCAATTTTCTGCTTATCATTTTAGCCGCGGCAGAAAGCCTTTATGTTGTGACGATCAAATACCAAAAGGCAGAATTGAAGAAATGGTCAGAGCCATCAGAAGGCACTGTGAATAAGATGTCTGAGCTAAAGAATAGATTGCAGAAATTGAAACAACTTGCCGGCAGCATGGATTCAATAACAATAATAAATTTTGAATCATCGCCGGACCCTAACTTCTTTTATTTCACGAACTCAGATGTAAATGGCATTTTCTTCTATGATTTTGACGAGCCAAAGATAATCACATCTCAACTCGAACAATCCAGAGCCAAGTTCTCCTGGGTAAAAAATGTGGAAACTATGACGTTAAATGATTTCTCAAAAAGTCTAGAAAGGAAAAGAGTTGGCATAAACAAAAAACGCACCTCTATGGAGATTATGGAAAAGCTGAAAATAAAGCCTGTTGATTTATCCAAAAAATTCGAGGATATAAGAGCAGTAAAATCCGATTACGAGATTAAACAGCTCAAAGAAGCGTGCAACATAACAAAAAAACTCTGGCCTAAAATAGAGCACGAGATTTCAAAAAAACTCACAGAACAGCAGTTGAAAGGCATAATAGAATTCATGATGAGCAAGAAGGGTTGCGCACCAAGCTTTTCAACAATCGTCGCAAGTGGAAAAAACTCGTGCCACCCACATCATATTCCAACAAAAACAAAACTCAAAAACCCAATAGTGATAGATTTCGGCTTGCGCCTCAATGGTTATTGTTCAGATATGACAAGAACAGTCGGCAGCAATAAGCAATCCATGTTAGAGCAAATAATCGAAGAAACAGAAGCAATGATAGAACCTAACATGAAGGCAAACATTCCAGACACCTTTATCAGAAAAAAATTTGGGAAGGATGAAAAGTATTTCATACACAGCCTTGGCCACGGAATTGGTATAGAAGTCCACGAAAAGCCTACACTCTCTAAACACAGCAAAGACATCCTGAAGCCGGGCATGACTTTTACCATTGAGCCTGGCATTTACAGCAATAGGGGCATCCGCATAGAAAACGACTATCTTCTCACAGAAAAAGGCCTTGTCTGCCTGACTAAATAGCATCTAACGTGTGATAAGTTCAGAGTCAGCGAAATTTCCTTTTCTCTTAATCATCTAGTAAAATCGGCCTGAAGTCTGACTTCTTTTTTATGTATACCCTATCTTTGCATTTTTCACATTCGACTTCATAAAATCCGGAAGTTTCAATATTTACCTTCATTTCAGTGCCGCAGCATATCGGCAGCATAATTATCACCCTCTTTTAGTTTTTAATTCGTTAGCAGTTATGTAACGGTCGTCTTTGAAAAAGATTCATCCCGAATCAGTAGAATGTAACCTTAATACATCTAATATTCATAAGCCAAGAAGCAGAACAAGTAAACTGAGCTTTGACAAATTGCATAAATAAATTTGTACTTCCCGACTTAAATAATTTATGGGATTTAATTATATACTCGTATATGCGAAGTGATAAGATGAAGATGCAAGCAACATCAGAGCCAATTCTAAAACATAAGACAGCTGCACTGATTGTCGGCGCTTTCGGTGATGAATTAACACAGGACGCAGCACTTGTTGATAAAGCGCTAAATGGAGCATTAAAAGATCTTTCAACATCAAAAGAATTTTCCGGAAAATTCAAGGAATTTCATCTCGTAAGCACACATGACAAGATAGCTGCAAAACGAATTATTCTAGCGGGCCTCGGCAAGAAGACGGAACTCAACAGTGAAAAGCTTAGAAAGATTTCGGGCTTTGCTGCAAAATATCTCAGGAATATCGGCGTGAAGGAATTTTCAACAACCCTGCATAACATTCAATTCACGCAGGAAGCCGTGCAAGCCACGGCAGAAGGAATTGCGCTTGGACTTTACAAATTCACAAAATACAAGAAGCAAAATGAAAATCCAAAGGAAATCACGGGCGCATTTTTCCTCACAGACTCCGGTCGCATAAATGATGTCAACAAGGGTATAAAGATCGCACAAATAATTTCCGAAGCTGTGAATCAGGTAAGGGACATATCCAACATGCCTGCAAACATCATGACGCCCTCACAGCTTGCTGAGGAATCTGAAAAAGTCGCAAAGGAATGCAAGCTTAAGATAAAAGTCTACAGCAAAATCGAGATGGAAAAAATGGGCATGAACTGCATTCTTGCTGTAAGTAGGGGCAGCACAGAGGAGCCAAAACTGATAGTTCTTGAACACAACCCCAGCGCAAAAGATACCATAGCTATAGTCGGCAAAGGAATCACCTTCGACAGTGGTGGATTAGATATCAAACCCTGGCAATACATGGAAGAAATGAAAAGCGACAAATGCGGCGCAGCTGCAGTGTTGGGCATAATAAAAGCAGCATCAAAGCTCAATATTCCGCTTCATGTTGTTGGTGTGATGCCTGCAACTGAAAACATGCCATCTGGTTCTGCAACAAAACCTGGAGATATCGTTACTGCTTACAACAAAAAAACGGTGGAGATAATCAACACCGATGCAGAAGGACGTCTTATCCTCGCCGACGCGCTCAGTTTTACAGAAGAAAAGTTCAAGCCACAGGCAATTATCGACCTTGCAACACTGACTGGTGCTTGCATTGTGGCATTAGGCTATGAAGCTGCAGCAGTGCTTGGCAACGACGAAGCGCTCATCGAGAAACTGAAAACAGCCGGCAACAAATGTTTCGAGCGATTATGGCCTCTGCCGCTCTGGGAAGAATACGATGAAGCAATAGATAGCGAGTCAGCCGATGTCCGCAACACAAACAAGGGCCCTTCATCGTCAGCTGGAACAATACAGGGTGCAGCTTTCCTGAAGAAATTCATAAACAACAACACGCCCTGGGCTCACATCGACATTGCAGGCACATCATGGCTCCTCGCCGAGCGCGACTACCTCCCAAAATCCGCAACAGGCTACGGCGTCCGCCTCATCACCCAATTCTTGCTAGACTGGAAGAAGTGAATACCGTCGGACACATTTAACAAACTAGCGCTAGGAGGGAAACTTAAACCTTCTTTTGTTATTATTTCCATGAATGTCGATCACATCTTCCGCAGTTATGACATTCGGGGCATTTACCAAAAGGATTTGGACGAAGAGATAATGCGTCGCATAGGCAACGCATTAGGACAGATATCTAAAGCTGAAACTATTGTCGTTGCAAGCGACATGCGCATATCAAGCAAGCCACTCAAAAACGAACTTATTTCTGGCCTTCTTTCTGCTGGGAAAAATGTTATCGATGCAGGACTGTTGCCTCTGGGCGTCGGCATGTTTTTTGCCTGGCAGCGCGGTTATGAATTTGCCTATATCACAGGTTCGCATTTGCCAAAGGAATGGAACGGGGTGAAGTTCTTTCATGCAAGCGGCATACCATATCTTGATCATGAAATTCTAACAATAAGAGATATTTTCAACCATGAAGAGAAAAAAGTGGAAAACGGAAAACTTTCTTCTGAGAAGAATGAAAAAACAATAAAAGATTACATTAATTACGTTTCGTCAAAAATAAAATTAACAAAAAAATTAAACGTTGTGCTTGATTGCGGCAACGGCATGGCAAGCCTTGTCGCCCCAGAGCTTTTTAGAATAGCTGGAGCGGAAGTTGTAGTTATTTATGGCGAACTTGACGGAACATTTCCAAATCGCAATCCTGAACCAGCAGAAGACGAATTGGAAGAATTGAGAAAAAAAGTCAAAGGTAAAGATTTAGGCGTTGCTTACGACGGTGACGGAGACAGAATGGTTCTTGTTGATGAAACAGGGAGAAAGCTCTCTACAGAAGAAGTCTCAGTACTTTTGTTAAAATCGTTAAAACAAAAAGGCCCTATAGTTGCAAATGTAGAATGTACGCGTACACTGGATAAAGCAGCCGCTGAAATTGGTAAAACTGTAATCAGGTGCCCTGTTGGCCACACATATCTTATGGAGCATACAACAAAAAACAAGGCATGTTTCGGTGTTGAATTCAGCGGGCATTATGTTATTCCTTCTATCTTTCCTTTCGATGATTCCTTAGCAATAAGCCTTTACACAGCCTTTGTTGTTGCAGAATCAAATGAAACGCTTTCAGAAATTGCAGAAAGTGTTGAAGTACTTCCGTTTAAACGTATAAATTTTGAATGCGATGATATCAAGAAATTCAAGATAGTAAATAATCTAAAAACAAAACTTTCACAGCAATACGAGAACATTAGCACAATGGACGGAGTGCGTATAGACGTACCTGAAGGTTGGGTACTTTTGCGCGCTTCGAACACATCACCAACTATAAGACTTACGATAGAAGCAAACAGCGATGAAAAATTGAAAAACATGGAAAAAGAATTTTCTGAGATTTTGAGGAATGAGATAAGCCGCAGCTAGTTTATGCTGTTGAGCGCTGGCTTTCAAGCCACGCCCGTAACTCTTCCATTCCGCGAGCAGCGTTATCGTACGGCTCTTCCCCTTCTTCTAGTCCAAGTTCTCCATGGGCATCACGATAATCAAAAACTTCATGCAACATTCTTTGCATCACTCCAGCGAATCTTTCAGCCATTTCTGTCTCAAGAGGAGTGTCTGGTGACACACCAAACTTGGCGTTATAGCCATGCAAACGAAGTAATTCTCTGCAGTGAGGAACCATTCCCGCATATCGTGGATCACTTACATATTCCTGTCCAGCCATAAAAATCATTACTATGGAATTTATTTATACTTTGAAGAATGATCAAAAATAGCAACTATATCTTATGATCCCTGAAGAATTTGTCTATTTCTTCAAGCTCTTTCATTGTGTTCACAGTTTGCCAGAAACCCGTATGCTTGTAAGCTTTCAGTTTACCTTCTTTCGCAAGTATAGGAAGTACATCTTGCTCCAAACTGCCCTTTGCAAGCATCTTAACATCTTTGCTTAAAATATGCAATCCTGTATTCGCCCAATATGGCAACAGCGGCTTTTCCTTGAACTGTACTATATTCCCATTATCCATATCAACAATGCCGAACTGACTGTGAAAATTAGCCACAACGGTTGCATTGCTTCCAAGCTTGATTAAATCATTTAAGTTTACATTCGTCAAATCATCTGCGTTAAGCACAATATATTCATCGCCTTCTATGTGTTCTAATGCCAGTTTTATGGCGCCTGCCGTTCCTAACGGCTCTTTTTCCACAGAATAAATGAATTTGCTACCATAGTACTGTTTGATCTTTTCCCATTTGTAGCCGCAGGCAAGAACTATGTTGCTTATTTTATATTTATCAAGCCAACCCAACTGATAATCAAGGAGCGGCTTACCATTTATTGGCACCATGCATTTGGGCATGTTGTCTGACAATGGCCTGAGCCTTTTTCCCATACCGCCTGCAAGTATGATGATTTCCATTTTAGCACCATTTTTACAAATGTTTAGCAAATTATTGCTGGAAACTATGACGATCAGAGTTTAAAAACAATCAAGGAAGGCTTATCGCGCTTATTTTGTTTGCTATAATCTCTAGTTCGTTTTTGTAAACCTGCACCTTTCCTTGTACAGCTATTAAGTCACCTTTCCGAAGGTCATAAACCCATGGTTGCTTTCCAGCTTCGCGCGAAAACATGACAATTTTCATGGATGTCCTGTTCTTCAGCTCGATAAACACATTTCCTTCGTTTGTAAAATAAGAACCTATCATACCTTGCGTTATAATCTCCTGACCTATCGTTTCGGATGTTATTTCACTGACCGCTACTTGCCTGGGTTCTATGCCTAAGGTTATACTGACCATGGCAAGAAAGCCTATAATAGAAATAGCCAGTGAAAAATAAGTCAGCTTTTTGTCAGAAATCACTTAATCAGCTCTTGTTCAAAATTTTACTTTTTGAATTTTATATTTTTATTTATGTTGTACTTTTTCTTTTTCAATTTCACACTCTTTGACTAATTCACGTATTTTCTGGTCATCTTGAGAACCAATATATTTCGGATAGATAATAATATGCCATAATCTGTAATCACCAGTTCCTGGATTTTCGAAGAATCTACTGATCCTAACATTCGTCGTATCTTTATAATTTTCCACATTTCGATCAAAGCAATTTTTATCTATTCTAGAAGCTTCAAATAAAATAAGATGCCCAACTTCTTCTGCAGCAGACGTATAAGCATTTAACAGAATTAAACCAGCTGTTAAAGCTGTTTTACAGAATTGCATGTTTTCACTCTGAAGCATCGTCATAATCAATTTTCTTTTTTTAATTGGCATTTTTGACTATTTCTCTTATCCCCCTCTCATCTCTCTGTCCAGCTATTTTCGGTTCAATTAAAATTGCAGTTAATCTTGGTGGAAAATTAAAATAAATGTGGTGTACGCCTTGTGCCGGAGCCGGTGCATATTCAGTTAGGAGAATTAAACCTGTTAATGCCGCTTTGCAATATGATTGCATAGAACTATCTCTCGTTTTTCTTTTTTAAATTATTATTAGGCATAATAGTTGCGTCGCATCCTCTTGCCAGTGCTCTAATTTCTTCTTCAATGCTTTGACCAACATTTTTTGGTGCTATACCAATTCTAGAGAGTTGAGAACCGTCAAATAATAAAGCATACATGGTAACACCCTTTTTTCCTGCATATTCATCTAAAACTAATTTTAAACAACCTTCAGCTGCCCGAAGATGTGGTATTACACGGATAGAATGTAGATTCCCTTTAAACTCGTGTTCGTATACTGGTACAGGATTAGATTTTGATTTAGGTTGAGATTTTTGCTGTGCAGTTACTTGTCCATAGCTAGCTAACAAACATAAGCCAGTAGCTGCTAAAATTTTTGTAGTGTAAGATTTTCGCATCCTTTTAGGATAACTTTAGATTATTAATGCTTTACTCTAGCTTGAAAATTTCAATATCCTCATATATAGGACCTTTTCCAGTCACGACTGAATTTTTTAGTTTTATTTCGCTTACAGTCATTGTACCAATACTTGCATCTTTATTAGCTACTATGAAATTTCTTAGGCTTTCTTTGTCCCTAGCAGAACGGACCCTGGCGAGAGTAAGATGTGGAACAATATCCTCTTCGCTGTCAAGAATATTTGATAAAGCATCATCAATGGCTTTTTGTAACGGATAAAGCAACTTAGCGCCTACCCATACAACGCGGATATAATTCAAGTTAGGAAAAACACCAACGCCATTTATGTCAATTTTAAACGGCTGAAATCTGGCTGCTATTTTCCGAGCCTTAGATTTTACATCTTCAAGCACTTCTTCGTTGATTTCTTCAAGGAATTTTAGCGTAAAATGCAGATTTTCCCTTTCTACTAATTTGACGTCAAACCCTTCAAGGCCCCTTTGGATATCAACAACCTTATCTCGAAGTCCTTCCTCGATATCAACTGCAAGAAAGCAGCGCATGTGAATATAAACTGTGTTAAATTTAAGAAGTGTAAGTAAAAAGATAGAATATGAATTTCCGAAAACTTCGTGGTGCTATTTCAGAAACCAATGCTGCTATGCGAGAAATACACTTAGCAAGCATTAATTATAGAGCTAAAGCACTGAAGCAAGCAGTTGAAGAAGGTTGGTTCAAACATGTTTTACTAGGTGGCGCAGCTACTGGTGCTGGTGTCTCGATATTAGGAAATGTATATGAAAATGAGACGGTTAGCTGGCTTGGATATGGCGTACTCGGCATGAGTA
>CAYJVV010000024.1:0-255 GCA_964373755.1 uncultured archaeon
CTCCTCCAGTAACAGGATTTGTAGCTGCAGAACAATTACCCATTATTGCTGGAGGCATCGTTTTAGTTGCAACATCTCTAGCAATATTTTATTTTATCAGAAAGAATAACAATCAGAAAGCCAAGAAAATGAATTTCTCTGACATAAACAAAAAGCCAAGCCTAAAGACGAAAAGAAAGTTAAGAAAGAAGAAACGATAAGAGCTTATTCATGAGACCATACTACTGTCACGAGCTTGCCGCCGGATTTTTCTAT
>CAYJVV010000024.1:265-10348 GCA_964373755.1 uncultured archaeon
TGCAATACTGAGCCAGGTTTTTCCTTTGCAATTCCAGTTTCACCATAGCCTTTTATCTCTATATCTGGCGTGATTACCTTTACCTGCAAATGCTTTTCAGGCACCCATTGTATTTTTGGGGTTGGTTTGACTTCCAACCCTGTGAATTCTGATTTTTCTCCAAGTTTTATATTGCAGAGATCCTTCAATCGCACTTCAAGTCCTTTGCAGCTTTCAAAATCCTTCGTGTCTATGTAAAAAGTCTTACTTACAGAAATTGAACGGTAGCCTCTTTTTGCTTCCGGATGCAGTGGGATTTTTACTTGCTTAATTTTCAGTCCACGAACTTCTATTCTTTTCGGGTTCGATATGAAGAAATACCGGTTTGCTGTCTTGTCTATCATCTTCCTGTTATACGCAGCCAGGTTTTCCATTGATATCGTTATGTCGCTGGGTTTTGGTCCAACCTCGATTATTATCTGGCGCAGCGCAGCTGGTTGAAAACCACGTCTTTTTAACGATCTAAGTGTTCCAAGTCGTAGGTCGTCCCACCCATTGTAAATGTGCTTTTCTATGCCCTCTCGTATCTGGCTCTTGCTGAGTACCATGCCTGACAATGAAAAGCGGCCAAGAGTTATAACTTGTGGGTATTCCCACTTGAGATGCTGGTAAAGGAATCGTTGCTTTACTTCATTTGTTGAATGCTCCTGACCACGAAAAATATGGGTTACCCCAAGCAAATGATCATCAATTGCTGAAGCAAAATTGTATAGCGGCCATAATTTCTTTTTGGCTAGCGGATGTTTGGGTGTATCAACTATTCTGAATGCTGGCCAGTCACGAACAGCCGGATTTTTAGCCTCTAAGTCTGTCTTGATGCGGAGAACTGCTTCGCCTTCTTTGAATCCTTTGAACATTCTTTTCCACCTGCGAAACTGGTTACGTGTGTCCAGTGACCTGCAAGGACAGGATTTTGATTTGTCGCGCAAATTTTTCCATTCATCGCCACATGTGCAGACATAAGCGAAGGAATATTTTATCAGCGTCTCCGCATATTTATAATAAATATTCAGGCGCCTGCTTGCCACAACTTCTACATGCCATTTTATACCCAGCCACTTCAGGTCCTCTTTTATCCACCTGTAGAATTTCTTTTCAGGCACTTTTACTTTTGGATCTGTATCATCGAATCGCAATATTAATTTTCCTTTGTATTTTCTTGCATACTCATCACATAGTACAGCAGGCCTCGCATTGCCAAGATGCAATGCACCGTCAGGATTTGGAGCAAATCTGACGACAAACGTGTCTCCTCTTTCCATTTCTGGCAGGCCTTTTTTCTCTGTGTGTCTCACAGGCTGGTGACCACCAAGTTTTTCCAATTCAGATTTCTGTTTCGCGAGATTGAGTCTGTTTACTTCTTCAACCATATCTTCGATCATAGAGCGTAATTCCAATGCTCTTGTTCGCAAGTCAGGATGATCAGCCAGCAGCTTTCCCAGGACGCTCTTTGTTTGTGCTTGTCCAGCGTGCTCAGTAGCATTTATCAGCACGTATTTTCGAATCAAATCAGCTTCAGAATTTGTCATTAATTATAACTATTATCGTGTTATTTCTTAAAGGTTCGAATTTCAGACATAACAATGATGTTTTATTATGGCAAGATTGAGCTTGATATCCCTGAAAACGTTTACTATCCTCAAGAAGATTCGTTGTTAATTGCAAAGATGGTGGAAATTGCAGACCTGACAGGCAAAAAATGTCTTGATATGGGCTGCGGCTCAGGCTTGCTGTCAATACTGATGGCAAAGAAAGGTGCAATTGTCACATGTGCAGACATTAACAGAGATGCAATTAAGTCGACAATGGAGAATGCTTCAAGGAATGGTGTGAAGATAGAAGCATTAGATTCCAATCTTTTCGAGAAAATTGATGGTAAATTCTATCTGATAGTTTTCAACCCACCCTATCTGTCAGTTGATGATAAATACAAAGATAGCACCTTCGATGGTGGTCAGTCAGGTAGAGACGTTATCGAAAGATTTCTGAAAGACGCCAAAAGCTATCTGGTGAAAGAAGGAAAAATAATTCTGCTTATTTCTTCGCTAACAGGCGAAAAAGAAGTCATCGATTTTGCAAAGAAATGCAGCTACAAGGCACAAGTTCTTGAGCGGCAAAAAATAGACTGGGAGGAGCTTATTGTTCTGGAGATGAAGTAGATAAAATGCGTTGAATAGGTCCCTCTATATCTGGTTTACGAACAAATCCAGTTATATATTCAGGTAACTTACCTTCATCGATTCCGTATCGCGTCATTGCATCACGAAATTTATCAGAAAGATAATCAGGACCGGCATCAGCTGATATCATATAAATAGGCATTCTTCCTCCAGATTCTCTTACTCTTTTTGCGAATCCCAAACCGTCAAGTTTAGGCATTGAGAAATCTGTAAAAATCAAATCAGGAGGATCAATATTATGACGTCCAAAAGCATCAAGAGCTTCTAAGCCATTAGAAGCGATTGTTGTATAGTAGCCTGGAATTTCAAGGACGATATCATGAATTAATTCAGCTATTTCAGGCTCATCATCTACTATTAGCACTTTTCTTGGCATTTAATCAATCTCCCACTCTTTCACTATTCTTTAGTGATTAATAAGTATTAAAGCTTTGTGGCTTGTACGTTTTCTGATGTTTCGAATGTTTTTATATGGAAGAAAATATTAGAAATAATGCCTGTTAATGCGCCTGTTGAATACTTCAAGGCAGAAGACCGCTTCCGCTCCGCAAAAAGCAAGGAGGAAAAGATAGCTGCCCTTGAAGAAATGATACGCCTTCTGCCAAAGCATCATGGAAGCGAGAACGCCCATGCACAACTAAAATCGAAGCTTGCCAAGCTCAAGAAAGAAACGAAGAAAAAGGGCAGAGCAAAAGCCGGTATAGCAAAGGAAGGCGAGGCGCAAGTATGCTTGGTTGGATATACAAAATCAGGAAAATCGTGGCTTCTTTCAAAACTTACGCATGCCAAACCGCAGATATCTGAAACCCCCTTCACAACAACACGACCAGAAGTTGGGATGTTGGATTATGAAGGTGTCAAGATACAGATAGTAGAAATACCATCAACTTTTGAACCAGAATATTTGAGCATTGCAAGGAGCTGCGATCTTGTAGTGCTTGTATCAAAGGGTGAGGATATCAAGCAGCTAGAAGAACTGGTGGATAAGTATTTTCTGCACACGAAAATTATTTTTATCAATCCTAGACTTGAACGTATAGAGCAGGTCAGGGAAAAGATATGGAAAGCCCTGGACCTTATGCTTGTCTACACAAAAAAACGCGAAACAGGAAAGATTTTTCCAATGGGTTTGAAGAAAAACTCGACTGTGCACGATTTCGCAGCGCGTATCCACAAAGATTTTCTCAAAAACTTCCGCTTTGCACGGATATTGAGGAAACAAAACGGCAAGACAAGGGAAATAAAGGCTGGGCTTCATTACAAGCTGCATGATATGGATATTGTCGAGTTATATACACACTGATAGTAGTTTTATAGGTCTATACGTAGAGTATTAACAGATAGTAGCTGGTAAAAATGCTGGTCGAACTGCACTGCCATTCACATTACTCCGAGAGGGTAAAGGTGAAGGTTGAGGGAATAAACTCTCCTGCTGAGATAATGAAACATGCAAAGCAACTTGGAGTGGGAGCAGTGGCTATAACAGATCACGACGTTTTCAAGGCGCATAGTGCTGCTCAGACTGCAGCAAAGAAATACGGAGTCTTTCACATACCTTCTGAAGAGATTGATACAAATGAAGGTCACGTGCTTGCAGTTGGCATCAACGAATGGATAAAGCCTCATGCGGATGTTCGCGAAACTATTGACCAGATACATTCACAGGGAGCAATTGCAATTGCAGCCCACCCCTTTGACATAAATGACGATGGTATCAAGGAAAATGCGCGCTTCTGCGATGCAATGGAAATATTCAACTGCCTTAATCTTGACAGGATAGCAAACATAAAAGGAAGGAAATTTGCCCAGAAAAATGCAATTCCTGGTGTGGCTGGCAGCGACGCGCACATGCTTGACATGATGGGCTGTGGCTTGAACCAGATTGATGCGGACGGCGTTGATGGTATTATCAGTGCGGTAAGGAAAGGGAAAGTAAAAGTGGCCACATCAAAATATATACCGATAAGTGTAATCCACGAATGGAGTGTACTGCGACTCAAGGCATCCTACGACGAGATCGTTGACTATATAGAAAATAATTACAGCTGGCCAAAGAAGGCTGTAAGCAAAAAGCTGCTATCTCTGGTTAATCGGGACTCTAATAGCGTAGAACATCTTTTCAGACTGATAACATATATTTCCCTGGCCACTGCAGTCAGCTACAGCGCCATAAGAAGCAACAATATTTTGTACAACAGGTGAGCACCATTCCTCTGGATTTCGGGTCCTTATCTATAACCCATATTTTTCTTGCAATTGTCTTCATACTTTTCGTGCTGTCTATAAAGAAATTGAAGAAGATTGTATTCAACGCATTATTGATTGCTGTTGCAGCTGTTTTATTCCCCATACTAATGAATGTTATATTTGATCTGCCTCTGTCAATTGATGGCAGTTCAATTATTTTTTACATGACTGTAGGACTTGGGACTTATTTTCTCTATCTTTTTGCAAGGGCTATTTATGTCACATTAGGCATTGCAGAGAAAGCAGCTTCCCCTATAATGAGAAGTGTGAAAACTTCAGCAGCAAAAAACCGTGATGCCAAGATAGACAGAATCGTAAAGGAAAAAGAGAGCGAGGAAAAATTGAAAAAGATCATCAAGGATCAGGAAAAGAAGAAACAGAAGAATAAACTTGACGAAGATTACGTGTTGCTCAAAGATGATGACGAAGAAGAAAGTGGCAACGAAAACATAATCCGTGGTAGCAAGTAATCCTATTGACCTACAACAATATCGCCAATCAGTATTTTCTTCGCTAGGCCTTCTACAACATTTACGATCATTGAATCCTTTGTCAAATTATTGAGCATAATCACGCCAAGCGGTTTTTCAAGAATTATTTTTTGCCTCACAAATTTTGTTTCTGTATTGCCAACAAATATAGTTCCAGAACCCCATATTTCGAGCTTGTCTGTTTCAAATCCTTCAATAACTATAGACGAATAAGAATCTTTTCAATATATGTTTTTGTTATGGAAAGTAACGCCGTCTGCTTGAGCTGTATCGAAAGACCCTTTTATTTCAAGGGTCTTGTTGATAAGAACAGCAGGATCACATGGATAACCAGGCGGACCAGGCGGCGGGGCGGGATCACATCCGCTAGGATCAGGTGTATATGTACTGTTAACTATTACTGTGCCTGTAAAGTTGCTGATTTCAAGATTGACAGATTCGAAACTCGTATCACCAATAGTGCCTGAGAATCCTGCTGATTTGAACATTAGATGCGTGACTGTTATGTTGGCTTTATTCAAGCGTGTCGAGAAATCAATTTCACTGTCAATTCCACTGTCTGTTGATAAGCGAAAGCTGACATTTCTGCTTTCTTCGCCCCATTTGAAAGGTATTTTCTCTCCAAGCTTTGTAAAAAACGTGCCAACTGAAGGCTGTTGGCCAAGTATGAATAAAAGTAAGCCAAAAGTTATCAAAATCGTGGCTGAAATCTTCCAATTCAGTATTCCAAGCATGATCTTTAATTGATCTGACTTTTTATTTATAGTTAACCAAGTAATTAATCCGGATATTATAACTTGGTTCACTATACAAGGTAAAGCAAAGCTTTACCTGTACAGGAGAATCTTTGATTCTCCTTGTATGTGACCAACTTGTGTAATACCGAAATATTAAGTTGGTCAGCTATAAGCGTGCATTTCGGGGAAAGTACTCTTGTGTGCCTTTATAAAGTTTTTCTATTGTTTATAGTAAAAAGTGTTTTGCTATGGTTCTTTACATGCAGTCAACTGATGTACTCGGACAGATAGTCTTCTTTATCATATTTTTCATATTCATTTTCGTTTATCCGAGACTTATGCTGTCGCAACTGATTTACCGTATCGAGCAGTCAGCGCTAAAGATGGAAGAAATGTCGAGAAAGGCTAATACGCTTGCCGCAAAGAAAACTGGCAAGAAAGCCTCAAAGGAATTGAAAAGCAGGATTGATGATTTCACAGATCTCGTTGTTGTCGAGCCTTCGGCTATTGATCCATACGGGCTTGTAAAGAAGATAGACCAGACAATAAGAAGCATGGAAGACAGATTCGAAGAGTTTACAAACGAAATATCTGGCGATATTTCTGAGAAAGAAAAGCAGGAGCTTAATTACGCGTTGCGGGCAGCAATAGGCCTGAGACAAATATCTAAAATAGTGCGTCATTTTCTTGAGATTGCAAAGAAATTCAAGAATCTTCAGATAGCAATGATAATTCACATGCAGCTGCCTATGATAGAGAAGATAGCTGAAAGCGAATTGAAAGGCACAGAAGCTTTCGCAAGCGGCTGGCCTATAGGCGATTCTATTGGACCTTTAGTCGCAGCATCTTTTATGGAAAAATCGAAAGAGATATCAGAGGATATTGTTTTATCAGAAAAGCTTATCGAAGGCAGGCAATGCTATTTCTTGAAAGCAAAAGGTCCTGCACCACACCTTGGCCGTGTTGATGAGGCCATTGAAAAGGTGATGAGAAAAAAGAAAATAGCAAGGGTGGTCACAATAGATGCTGCAGGAAAACTGGAAGGAGAAAAAACAGGGAGCGTTGCAGAAGGTGTTGGCTTTGCAATGGGCGGCATCGGGCAAAGGGAGATAATTGAAAATATCCTGCTGACGAAGAAAATACCCATAGACACAATCGTCGTGAAAGTGGGCCTTGAAGAAGCAATACTGCCGATGAAAAAAGACGTATACAACTCACTTCCAAAAACAAGGGAAACAGTTATGCGTGCAATTAGAAGGGCTGAAAAAGGTCAGGCGGTCCTCGTTATCGGTGTTGGAAATTCCTGCGGTGTGAGCGATACAAATGGTGCAGTGAATGAAGTGAAAAAAATTGTGGAAAATCTCGACAGAAAATACAGGGAAGAACAGCAGAAGAAAAAGGGTAGATGGATTTAGCCCACCAAAGTGGTCTGGAAAGATTTATAAGCATTGCCATTTGTAATTTAGTATCGTAAAGAGACAACTTAAACTGCATGGTGTGATAAAATGGTGGTAAGCTCAAAGACGCTCGATGCGTTAAGGACAATTGGACTGAATAAATACGAAAGAAACTTGTGGGCAGCTTTGCTGGCACGAGGCGGTGCTTCTGCAGGCGAACTGTCAGACATATCAAATGTACCTAGAAGCAGATGTTACGATGTTCTTGAATCATTGGCAAACAGAGGATTCATTGTTATACAACCAGGAAAACCGCTCAAATATGTAGCAATTCATCCTAAGGAAGCCCTTGAGAGGACGAAAAAGAAAATTGCCGAAGAGGCACAGGAAATGGGCAACAAGCTCGACCGCCTTGGGAAAAGTGATGCTTTAAAAGAGCTGGAAAAACTTCACAAAGAAAACATGAAGACAATGAAACCTGAAGATTTAACAGGAGCGTTGAAAGGCAGATACGCAATGCTGCAGCAGGTTGAAAGTATGCTGAAAAGAGCAAGAAAGTCTGTTAAATTGCTCACAACTGAGGGAGGCCTGACAGAACTTGTTGAGAATCATGGCGGTCTTCTTAAAAAGGTATCTGACAGCGGTGTCAAAATACAGATAGCTGCGCCGATGACAAAAAAGAACGGGGAAACCATAAAAGAAGTTTCAAAATATGCCCAAGTAAGGAATGTTAATGATGTCGAAAAAATCGACAAATTGCTAGGCAGATTGTGTGTCGTTGATGGCCAGGAATTCATTCTGGGTTTGACAGACGACACAAAGATACATCCTACGCAGGACGTTGCCTTCTGGACAAAAAGCGATCATGTTGTTACAAACCTCTTTGATCCGATGTTTGATCTTGTCTGGCACAATTCTAAGCCGGTGAAATAAAATGAAATTCTTTAGAAATTTACTTGATAAAATAACAACCGCTAAAGAAAAAAGAGATTTTGCAGAATACACTCAGCATGTTCTTGCAGGATCTCCTTTACCTGAATACGAAAGCAGAAACGGCTACCCTTTACACGATCCGCAGATGAACTGATAGTAACATACTTGTTGAAGGGTTAATAGTTTAACAGTCTAAGGTGACTATTATGCAGACATATGTAGTCAATGATAATATGTTTCCTTTTCTCGGCAAAAACACAGACAGAATTGTGCTTAGCGGAATAGATGAACTTATATACTACCCTGCTACTCGAAAGGTTTATTCCGGAGGTCAAGAAGTCACGCCAGCAGATGGTGAGTACTGGGACCTGATAAAAGAAGTCCTAGAGTGGATAAACAATAGTGAGCAGTCGCCTGTTGTACAGCGCGAACTTCAGCCATTCAGAGACTATTTCGGCATCCAGTCAAGGACAAGTGAAGAGCTGAAATTTGTAGTTCCTAAATTTCCTTTCAGACTCAAGAAAGAGGGTGTTTTAAGAGACTTCTATAAGGCTGGTGTTGTCGTCTGGGGTGATAATAAATATTATGGCAGCAAAACCACAAAAGGCCCAAGAGGTGGCCATGCTTGCCAACATATAAAAAAAGATATGAGACAATTTACAAGAGGAGCACAGGAGAAAATACCCCCAGAAAGAAGAAAAGAAATAAAAGTGCTGAGCCCCAGTGAACTTGTACTAAGAATGCCCGACGACTCGCACCGTTTTTACAGAGATATGCTTGATTATCTTGCCTTAACACATACTTTTGACTTCTAAAGATTTTTGTAACATTCATTCAACTTTATTAACTGCCCTGGCTAAAAATTATCATGCCGTTGCTGGACCAAATTCTGCTGAGCATTATTCTCGGTGCTTTCATTGGCTTGGAGAGGGAATACCACAGACGTAAACCTGGCAGCGGCGTGCGCACAACAGCATTCATCTGTTTGTTCGGAATGCTTGCCACATTCCTTGCAATTTCATATAGTTCTCCACTTATTATTGCAGTTGGTATGGGCATCGCAAGTGCATTTGCCTTATCGCTGTTCTGGTACAAGGCAAGGATCCACAAACATGCAGGTCTTACTACCTCAGCTACTATAATATTGACGTATTTTATCGGTTCCATGATAGCCCTGGAGTTTTATCGCGAAGCTATTGCCACTTCAGTGATAATATTTCTCCTGCTTTTCTCGAAAAACAGGCTCGTCGGAAAGATCCGTCATCTCTCAGAAAAGGAAATACTGAACGCCATTGAATTCGCGATACTTGCCTTTGTCGTTTATCCTTTCCTGCCAGATTATTTCTTTCTTGGCGTAAATATTCGGGATATATGGAATGTTGTTCTGGTGGTTTCCATCATATCCTTCGTCGGCTTCTTGGCCATGCGCCATTTCGGCGAGCAGAAAGGCGTTATACTTTCCAGTTTCTTCGGTAGCATTTTCAGTTCCTCTGCAGTTGTCATTTCTAACATCCAGAATTACAAGAAGAACAAAAAACTGCTCAATCTTCTTGCATTCTCTTCGCTGCTTGCTTTTGTTGTGATGGCTATAAGGAATATGATAGCAGCTTCATTGTTTACTGAGCAGGCAGAAACAATAATGCTTTTTGCGAGATTAATAGGTGTTTCTCTGCTCTACCTACTATTTGCATTTTATTTCCTTAGAAAGTTCCCGAATAGGAATATTAAACGCGATTTCGAATCTCCGTTTGCAATAAAGCCGGCTTTGTACTTTGGAGTGATTTTCTTCTTCACACTGGCGTTTTCACGAATGGCTGTCGCATTTGCACCTGAGGCAGTTATTCCAATAAGCATTCTAGGCGGTTTAGGAAGCGGATATGCAGTGGCGGCTACACTAGCCCTGCTATTTTCGCAAGGTGCAATAAGCAGTTCTGTTTTCGTGACCTCAATTGTGCTTGCAAGCGTTGCAGGCATGCTTGGTGATATAGCTACAATCTATTTTTTCAGGCAAAACACTTTAGCAAAGAAAGTTCTCGCCTTCACGGCAGGCTTCGCATTA
>CAYJVV010000025.1:0-10091 GCA_964373755.1 uncultured archaeon
CCAAAGAACTTTTTGTTCTTTGAGGATATCAACCCCAAAAGAAATTGAACAGACCTGATCTTCTTACAAGATAGGCAATAGTATGAATGCAAATTCTTAAAAGAAGTGAGAATTGTTATCCTAATCTCACGCCAGAGTAAGGAAGCTCTTTCTCGCCATCGAAAAGTTTTCTGACTCTTAACTCTTCGTGGTCAATAAACGTAAAAGTATCGGCTACAGACAGTCTGCCTGTTGCTATAAGATCTAAAGCCTTGAGATAAGCAGGCCCATCTCCTCCTGTTTTCATCTGTTTTTGTAATCCATCTGCATATTTCTGAACTTGTTCCGGATCGATAAGCGGTGTTTTCCGGTGCGGCTGTATCTTGAAAGCTCTTGATTGTGTGACTATAGGGCCGCCGTCAAGTTCTTTAGTGACTATATGCACAGTCGATCTGGTCTCGGGTTCTCCGGCATCCACTGCATCAAATACAGCATTTGCTCCTGTAAATTTTCTTTTAACGCCATAGACGCATACGAGCCTTGCTACAGTTTCCTGATCCATGCAGGCAGCGTTTACTCTTTCATGGTATTCGCCTGTCAGTATTGTCAGGTCAGAAGGATGGACATTAAGAACACTATGCCTGTATTCATCTAGCAACGGGTCTGTAACTATATGCATGTAGCCTGAGAGGCAGATGATATCAGGCTTGAATTGTGCAAGTTCGCCGCAAAGATAATCGTAGAAACGCCTTCTTGAATCCCATTGCTTGGGATCCAGCCCACGTTCTGCATAGAATTCTTTTCTACCGCGATAAACGTGAGGTATTCCAGCATCATCACAAAGTTTTCTGCCTTCTGCGTGTTCTTTATCCGTATAGGCTCCTACGACAGTGTAAGTTTTGCCATGATTTTCATCTTCTAACATCGCTCTCATTGAGCTTGCTCCGCCTGAGAAAAAGACAACAACATTCGCAGGCCTTGTTCCATCGAATATCCTTGGCATCAAGAGCCATAAACATCTGAAACCTTATAAGTTTCATTCAGTCGAGGTTTTATTTATACAGCTCATAAATAGAATAAGATGAAAAAGTTGTTCCTAGTTGTCATGATTTTGCTTCTTTCTGTACCTGCTTTCGCTGAGTTCAGGCAAGAAACTCAAAGCAGTAAGCTTGACATCAACCCAAAGCAGGTAGACTACATGAAGGTCAAGATAATTCAGTCAGGCTCCCTTATAGTTTCAGGTACTGTAAAGTCTGCAACCGTTGTCTTGTACGCACCACAGGGGGGCGTGGAGATCAGAAATGTTGTATCTAGCGCAAGCGAATTTTCGTGGAAGATTGCAAAAGACAAATTAGGCAACGATCAGGTTAGCCTTGAATGGACAAATCCTTCGGGTAATGTAGATTATACTGTGGAGACAGTTGTTGTCAGCAGGGCGAAAACTCTCACTTCTTCAAAAGCATTATCAAGTGATCTAACTTATCTAAAAGAAAACATGCAAGTTATTTTAACAGACGAGATGCGAAAGATTGCTTTTCCTTACGAGAACTCCTTAAGAAAAGCCGCTGAACTTACTATTTTTGTACACAATTACATTGATTACGACCTTAATCTGGCCGGGCAATTGAAACCAAGCGATTGGGTTCTTGCAAATCGTAAAGGGGTGTGCGTTGAGTATGCGAATCTGCTTTCTTCTTTGCTGAAGATATCAGGAATCCCCAACAGGTATATTGTCGGCTACGCTTATTCAAACGTACAGAATAAATTGATCGGCCATACGTGGGTGGAAGTGCTTTCAGCTGACGGAACATGGATACCTTTCGATCCCACATGGCTCCAAGGCGGCTATTTGGATGCCACACACATTAAGACTGCCAACGGAATAGACGCAAACCAGACAGAACTGCTTAGTTATTTTGGACCGGGATCCGTGTCATGGCAGAGAGATGAAGACAGCATAGAAATAATTGATTACACCTTGAAAAACATAACAAGGATATCTCTGGAAACAACGAATGTTACCTTCGCTGAATCAGGTTTCATCAAGGCGTCTGTTGGCACTCAAAGCTGCACCATAACAGAAATAGAAGCTCTCTCGTGCGCAGGAAACGATAACAAATCACTTGTCAATATTTACGACAGCAAGAGGCAGCTGTGGCAGTGTGGTGCTGAAGATATTTACTGGTTTTTTCCACCGCACGAACTCAATGATAATTTCATTTATTCATGCCCAATGACTGTTTTTGACCAGTCAGGCGCAAGCAGCCGGTCTGTAGTACGAATAAAAGGCCAGTCAATGCCTTCAGGCGTTTCGATATCGGGCCCTGATGTTGTGTCATTGAACGAAATGTTCACGTTGTCTGCAGAATCCGGGAATAATTTCATTTTCTACTCCCCGAATCTTACAAGGCACAACGACAAGAAATGGCAGCTTTTATTAGCGAAACCAGGAGTCTACATGTTCTACCTGTATTCAAATGGTGCACTGGCTCAAAAGAGCGTAGCTGTTACCGACAAGAAAGAGTTTGATATTTCAGTTGCCCTGCCTAAGAGTGTCTTTTTTGGCAGCAGCTTTATTATCAATGTAACGCTGCGGAACCTTGAAAACAAAGTCAAGCAGGCAACAATAAGCGCAGAACTGGATGATAAATCGGAACAAAGAGCTACATTCCAGCCTAACGAAGCTAAGACACTTAATTTTAATCTGACTGCAAAAACAGGCAAGAATAGTGTTAACGTCTTAGTGCTTTCTGATTCTGCCACGAGTTATACAACATTCATAGATGTGCAGCAAACCGGCAAAAAAGGTGTGCTTGATGCAATTATTGACTTCTTTGCAGGCATTTTCAGGTGGCTGGCAGGGCTGTTTAAGTAAAGTGCGTTTTGATCTGAAAACATATTTATAGCGGGTTCTGAAATAGATAATTAGGTAACTTTCATGAGGAAAATAAGTCTCTTATTCATAATTCTATTCCTGCTTCCAATTGTAATAGCACACGAAGGCGAAGGAATTTCTAATGAATTTGATATACACATGACGCCTCTTCAGGCATTCCAAGGAGATGTGGTTGCCATAGAAGCTGAAATAGAAGAAAACAGTAGTGCTGTTACAGGGCTTTCTGTTTATTTTGTCATAGACAAGCATGATGTAGGCTACACAAAGCGCATAGAAGCAAAGGAACGCGCTGCAGGGCATTATTTCATCAAGCACGCCTTCAAGTACTCCGGCATGAACGAAATCCATGTTGAGTTTAACCGCGATGGCCAAGAAATAAGACAGACGTTCAATGTTAGCGTTGAAGGATCTTCGCCTGAAATTGAGCAATACTTCCAGCTTGCTATCATTCTTGCAATAATACTTGCAGCATACTATGCTTATCATACGAAGAAAATAAAGAAAGCATTTATTGCAGCTGCTATTTTAATCGCAGCTATTGGTATTGCCTATTCTCTATACTTTGTTTATACGAGCGGTGCTGCGGAAAGAGGCGTCACAGTTTGCGTTACACCCGATGAATGTTATTGGAGTGCTCACATACATTCAGAAGTGAGTATTGATATATGTGGGGATGAGAGTTACAGGTTCGCTGTTGAAAAAGGCCCATTGGATGGCCCGCATACCCACGAAGAAAAGAACCTGATACATTTTCACGAAAGACTCAGGTTTGATCCACAGACAAAAGAAATACTTGATCTGACAGCCTTAACCCTTGGCGCATTCTTCGATAACATGGAAGTAAACTTCGGCGCAGAAAGAATACTTGACAAGACAAACGGTGATATTTGCAATGGGCAGCCTGGCAACGTCAAGATGTATGTAAGCAGGAACTGGAACAGGAACGAACTTGGGAAGCCAGTCGGGAATTTCCGTGATTATGTTTGGAAAGATGGAGACATAATAACAATAATATTTGATGAGAAGCCTTCTGAGAAGGTAGAAAGTGAGAAACAAAGTGCAAATGCAGAGCTTACGCCGGAACTCACGTTGCCTATAATCGTAGGTTTTGCGTTGATCGATTCCATAAACCCCTGCGTGATAGGAGTTCTGTTACTGCTGATAACAGTGCTGCTCAAAACAAAAAAGAAAAAAGCCGTACTAGTTAATGGCTCTGTTTACACACTTGGAGTTTATGTCACTTACCTTATAGGTGGCGTCACCTTGCTTTCTGTATTCAACGCCGTGCGCGATATACAGCTTCTGAGCCAGATGTTTTATGTTATTATTGGATTTTTCGTGCTGCTGGCCGCTTTCCTGGAGATAAAAGATTATTTCTGGTACGGCCGTGGCTTCAGCTTAGCAATTCCGAAAAGATTTGTCAGCGTTGTCGAAAGTAATGCAAAGAAATCTCATACAAGTTTGTTGAATGCATTTCTATTCGGTTCGATAGTCACTCTTATAGAACTGCCATGTACAGGCGCTCCGTATCTTGCTATAATAACACTGATGTCGCAATCAGGAGTTCAGTTTTATAGTGCACTCATGCTTCTCTTACTCTACAACTTGGTTTTTGTATTACCTCTGATAGTTATAATTTATCTTGCATACAAAGGCATTGGCTACAAGAAGATGGAAGGCTGGAGACGCGAGCATAAAGGCAGAATGAGGCTTGCAGTTGGCCTTGTGCTCCTTGGCATAAGCACGTGGATAATTACAACAGTGTCTGACTGGCTGCTTCTTCCACTTATAGCAGCAAGTATAATTATCATCAGTGTAATGTACGCTGTCAAGACACTTGGTCAAAAGCATAAGCACGTGAATCAGAAGAAAAGGTGATGGTGTATGATAGAAAGAGTGAGAAAACGTAATGGCAAGGTTGAGAAATTTAACAAACACAAATTGCTGCATTCAATACATCATGCGATGCATATGACCGGAATTTCGGATGCAGCTCTTGAAGAAAAAGTTGCTAAAGATGTAATTATAAGACTGAAAAAGAAAAAGGTTGTCGACACAGAAGACATAAGGAAAACTGTCTGCTTTGCGCTAAGAAAAGATAAACACCACAAGGTTTGCAACTACTATGAACTTGTTTGGTTACATGTAAAACCTGTCAAAATAAAAGGCGTGATAAAAAGAGACGGCAGAAAGGAAAAGTTTTCGCCTGAGAAACTTTTCAAATCCGTGCAAAAGACATTCAAGTTGGCAGGGATGCAAGACGGTTTGAAGCTGCAGAAGGCAATGCAAGATATTCTTGCAATAATCGGCAAGAAGTACAAAGGTGAATACGTTTCAACAGAGAACATAAAAGGGATTGTTGAATACGTTCTTGTCAAGCGCAAGCTCTACGATGTTGCAAAACGTTACATCCAGTACAGGTACATGTAACTTAGGGCAATTACGATAAAATTACACTCGAAGTAAAAATAGATTTATAAGATTTAGTTGCACAATAATGCCAATGATAAATATAATCACACCAGAAATGGTTTCATCTTCTCCGGTTCTGAAAGAATCTAATTTATCTCCACTATTAATACTTGTAAAGCGTGGCAAAGTAAGAGACATATATACAGATGGAATGTACATTTATCTGGTTACTACAGACAGGATATCTGCGTTTGATGTTGTTTCTGAGCAAGGTGTGCCGTACAAAGGATATGCGCTTAATCAGACTTCTGCTTTTGGTTTCGAAAAAACAAAAGGAGTTGTCCCTAATCATTTCATTTCAGCACCAGATCCAAACGTGACTGTTGCTGAGATCTATAAACCTATAAAAATCGAAGCTATAGCAAGAGGTTATTTGGTCGGTTCTGCATGGAGAGCATATGAAAAAGGAAGAAGAGAATTTTTCGGAACAAAGCTCCACGAAGGCATGGAACATGGACAGAAATTTGAAACTGCATTGTTTACACCAACAACAAAAGCCGACGCAGGCCATGATGTAGACCTGGAAACATGGCAAGACTTTGTTGATCTCGTAGGATCTGAAACCGAAGCAAGAAAAATTAGACAGTATACATGTGATTTATACGCTGCAGGTGATTTAGAAGCTAGAATCCATGGTGGATTGCTTGTTGACAGCAAGTTTGAGTACGGCAGAAAAGGCGAGGACGGAGATATCGGGCTAATTGATGAAATGTGGACACATGATTCATCCAGATACTTGACTTTTGCTGATTACGGAAACCTAATGGCAGCAAATGCGCCACCAAAAGCATGGGCTGAAGCATGGATTGACAAGGAATATGTAAGAACTTGGTTATCAGAACATGGCTTTAGTGGTGAAGGTAAAATGCCGACAATACCTGATGAAGTAATCGCAGGTGCTTCAAACAGAGCTATTGGAAGTTATGAGTTGATAACAGGAAGGCGTTTTACACCTTCAATCAAACCACCAACACATTTCAGGATTATTGAAAATCTTACAAAGGCTGGTTTCCTTTAGTAACAAAATAAAAGTTGGAAATCAGATGAACAAAAAAATTGTCGGAGTAGTATTCGGTTCAGAAAAAGACTTGGATCATGTACATCAAGTAACAGGCGCACTGAGAAATCATGGTTGGACTTATTTTCCGTGGGATAGCAGTCCAGATGTTCAAAAATCATATACAGTTGCTGCAGGTTCTGTTCATAGAGATAACGAAGGAACATTGGAAAGGGTTAGAATTCTTTCAAATTACGCAAGACATTTTGATGATAAATTAATTTTCTTGACGTGCATTGGTTTAAATGATGATGCGTCTGGAACAATTTCATCCCAAACAGGCAGAAGGGTTATTGTACTGTCTCCAGACGTAAAAGTATACAGCAAATATCCAAGCGGCGTTAGAGTCTACACATTTAGCACAAAACCAAATAGATCTAGAGACACAGAAAGAGCTCTAGAGTGGCTTGACATGGAATTTGATAACCCAAATTGGAGCGTAGAAGATGCAAATAGCGAAGCAGCTCGTGAAACAGCTAGAGATAATCTAAAACTCCTCAGAGAAAAGATAGAAAGAGGAGAAATAGAATTCTAGCTCTGTAAACTATATTTATATAGTGGCCCAGACCATGTTTTAATATGCACATTTGTAGGCTAATTGTAATTGCCTTAACTTTTTCTATGGTCTTTTCTGGAATGACTGTTTTTGCACAAGAAAATACCACAACTGATTTATGTGCAGGCGTGACATGCAATTCTCCGCCTGTAGCAACATGCACTGGCAATTCGTTGGTTAGATATTCTTCAGGCACATGCGAAACATCAACAGGCCAGTGCAGGTATAATCAAGAAACAGTTGCATGCGGCCAGGCAACAACTACTTGCCCTGACGGATTCACTTCTACGTGCCAACAATCATGCGAACCTGCTGGCTGCAAAGCATGCGCTCCTTCTTGCGAAGGACATCAGACGTCTTCAGGAAATGCTACAAGCGTTTGCCCTTCACTGCCTGCGCCGCCTTGTTCTGGAACCTTGACTAAAAAAGTAGACGCCCAAGGATGTGTTGTTGGTTATGAATGCACAGCCACTTCAACAAATGCAACATTTGTCTGTCCAAAGTTCCCAGTTCCACCATGTCCAGAAGGCCAGATTGTTACTAAGACAAATGCCGATGGCTGTGCATATTATGAATGTTCGCCACAAACCTGTGCACAAGTAATAACGCCTGCAAAAGATGCAGCTGGAAATTGCAAGGAATTCCCCGATTCTTGCCTGCCGCCTGGCTGGTATCCCGTTGACAGGTGCCCTGAGCGCAGCGCTACTTGCGGCAACAATATCTGCGAACAAGGTGAAGCACCATTTTGTCCAGGTGGTGATATAGGTGCATGTAGTAGGGGAACATGTCCTCAAGACTGTCAACGTAGCGTGTGCTCTGACATCTACGCACCTGTGTGCGGCACTGATAACAAAACATATTCCAATGATTGTCTTGCAAAAACAGCAGGTGTAAGTATATCTTACAGAGGGCAGTGTGGTAAACCAGTTGCAGAGAACTGTGGAAACGGTATTTGTGAAGCAGGTGAAGAAAATTTCTGCAGAAGCGACTGTATATCAGCACGTGAAGAATGCCCGTTGAGAAGAACGTGCGCCGAAGGTTCTGTAGTGCAATGCAGTCCTGCTGAATTCGGAGGTTGTCGTTGCGATCCATGCCCTGAAAATATCCCAAGAAGTTGTAGACAAGAGATCGACAAAGAAAGAGGTTTCGTGAGGGTTGTTTGCGAACAGAACAAATGCCCAGTAAGTCAGTATAATTTTGAAGAGTTAAGAAACAAATGCGAAGAAAAAGGTGGAAGATTTGCGATACGAAAAGATTTCAACAGTTGCGAGTTCCCAGATTGTGTGTATGGCGGTGTTTCGGTGAGGCCTGTTCCAGTTTTCAATCCTCTAGAAGAAAGAAGTTGCCCATTCGAAACAGAAGAGCAGAGGGAATCGACAAGACAAAGCTGTGAGAAACTCGGGCTTCATTTTGTGATCACAGTTCAAGGTGATTGCAAGGTTTCAAAATGTTCTGCAAAACAGCAAGAAGAGAGATGCAAGCCTCCAGAATTTGAAGAAAAGCAGAAGATAGAGCAAGAATGCAGACAGCAAGGGCTAAGTATATTCAAGGATTTCGACAGAAATGGCTGTCAGATATTTAGATGTGGTGGAGAAACCCAGTGTACACGCGATGTGCCAAAAGAAGCCTATGAAAAATGTGGCGGTACAAATGGTGGCGAGCTTGTTATAAGACGCAATAATCAAGGATGTGTAGTCTTTTCACAGTGCCTGTTCAAAGGGGATATTAGAGCAACCGATGTTGACCCTATCACTGAAATACCAGACTCGACAGAACTCTTATCGCTGGTTTTCAGAATGGAAGAGTTAAAAATACAGTTGGATAAGCTTGCGAAAAAAACAGAAGATATAGCAAACTACTATGCATCTGTAAAATCGCCTGATGAAGAAAGATACCGCCGCGTTTCTGACATGTTTGAAGCAGCTAAGGACAAGGTCGAAGAGATCAAATCAAAGTTTCGTGAAATCGTTGATATGGACATAAAGAAAGACGACCTGATAGAAATAAAGCGCGACATCCGCTATATCAAAGACGTGATGATGAAAGACATTTTATATCTTATGCTTAGCTCAAGCGATGAAGTGAAAGAAATTAAAGAATCTCGTGCTGTCAGAAAGGGTGACAATTTCGAGGAAGTTAAGGCAACTGACGATACAAACTGCGGCACAGATGACAGGTGTTTTGACCGTGCATTCAGGTTGTGCAAGAAAGTTATTTTCTACCCAGAAGGCACAAAAGGCCCTAAGGTGGAGGTAAGAGGGCTTGAAGGCGACGCATGCATCATGTATGCAGTTATGCCTGAAGGAGAAGGTCCTCCGGCCGGTGCTATATCAGGTATCAATCCGCCTTATGACATGACGTGTAAGATAACAAAATATGCCTTGGGCATCAGAACGCCTGAAGAAGATGTGTTTCCATACTGCGAAGGTCCAATGGTTGAACTCATAAAGAAATTCGGTACAGGCGGAGAAAATGCTCCTGGAGTACCTGGAAAATGCAGTGGTGATGAATGTCGAAACTACTGTGGCCGTGGGCCAGCAGATGCAAGGGTGTGCTTGGGGCATCTCGGTCCTTATTTGCCAGAGGATGCAAAAAGAAACCTTGAGCAAATGGCAGAAGGAAATTTTAATAATTTTAGGAGATCTGGACCTGGAGATGAATTCAAAGGATTCGAAGGCAACCAAGAATTCAGAGAGCAAGGTTTTCAGGAATTTAGTTCATCACAAGAATTCAGGCAAGACTTCAATGAATTCAACAGACCACCACAAACGTTCCAGCAAGGTCAAGCGTGTTCAGGATGCCTTAATAATAATGTCTGCGACCCTGGAGAATGCAGCGAATGCCAGGATTGCATAAGAAGGTGATAAACATGAAAGGAAAAAGAAAAATACTTGCGATTCTTCTGATTTCCCTTGCTTTATTTTCTGTAGCTTTGACAGCAGGTTGCGTACAGCAATCCGGACAAACGACAATTAAAAGCGAACAGCAAGTAGGAGAGGCTGTAACCAACATATCAGAGAATGTCCAGGACGTATCAACAATCCTTAACGATATCGACAGCAAGCTAGGATAGAAGAACTAAGTCAACGATTATGTGGGCTGACGAGTGCCTGCCTAGCTGCTTGTGGCTG
>CAYJVV010000026.1:0-6777 GCA_964373755.1 uncultured archaeon
TTCATCAAAAGGAGATGCGTACCTTTCTTGGCTTTTAGACGACCGGCCAGAACCAAAATAAGCAAAAGCAGGAAAACCTGTTTTCAAACCCCCGACAAATATTTGTCTGCCCGGATACTTTCCACCTGGATTTGCCATTAGAATAATTGTTGTTAATTCTTATAAAACTGTATTGGAGTTTTTCTGCAATTTTTGCGTAATGCAAAGAAATTACGTCAGACTTTCACAGTTTCGCCGTTCTTTGGTGCAAATGCGTCTATGTTGTATTTTTCTTGAATCTCTTTTGCGAAGTCTTTGCAATGTTCGCCATGGACACAAATGACCTGTTTTGGCTTAAGTTTTTCTATGATCTTGAACAAGCCATCCCTGCCGGCATGGCCTGAAAGCTCGAATTGCTGTAAGTCACAGTGCACGTGGAACTTTTCTTCTGCATTCTGAAAAATTTTTGTTTGTATCAGGTTCTTGCCAGGCGATTCTTCAACAAGGAATCCTGTGAAAAGCACCTTGCTCAAATGCCTTTTCTGTATAAGACGCAAATAGTGTATCGCCGGCCCGCCGCCTAGCATGCCTGCTGATGTTATAATTATCGGCCTTTTCTTTATTACGCGCAGTCTTTCTTCATCTGTATGAACGAACTTGGTTTTTCTCAAAGCATTCTTCAGTCTTTTGTCCTTCAAATAATGGCTGTAACGCGATACTATATCGCTTGCAGCCCTTGCCATACCATCAATAGCTATCTTGTTTGCATACTTTTCAAGGATCAAAAGAACTTCCTGTGCACGGCCTACTGCAAATACAGGAATAAGGGCAACTTCATCGTTTCCAATGGCTTCTTCAACAGCTGTAAGCAATCTTTTGTCCTCTTTTTCTCTTGGAGGATGGTTTCTATTGCTATAAGTGCTCTCGATGATAAGCAAGTCGGTCTCTTTTGGAAGTTTGCAGCTCTTGAGCAACTGAGAGTCTTCTGTTTGAATATCACCGGTGTAAAAAATCTTCTTGCCATTGTTCATGAAAACGCCCGAACTGCCTGGTATATGTCCTGCATCGAACAAAGAACAAGAAAAATTTCCAGCATTAAATTTCTGCCCGTAATTCACGATCTTAACATTCTTAATTAGCGCTTTCAGTTGCTGCTTTCCAAAAGGTGTTGGATAACCTTGCTTTATTCCAACTTTAATTGAGTCTTTGATAAGTAAAGAAACAAGCTCTCGTGTTACGTCGGTCATATAAACTGGGGTTTGCTTATTTGCCAATAACGGCGAGGCACCACAATGATCCAAATGGGCATGCGATATAACAGAAGCATGTATATCGGCAGGCAGATCAGGATATTGTGGCGGTTCTGGCTGTATTTTTACCCCACAATCAAGAAGAACGTTTTTCCTTTCTTTTACAAGAATAGCACTTTTTCCGACTTCATTTCCTGCACCGAGAACTTGAACTTCCATTGCTTCACCTTTTATCTTTAAATCATTCTTTGAGGAGTAATAAAAAGGTGTTATTATGGACACAGAAAAGAGAACGCAACTCATTAAGTCGGTAGGCGAAGAGATAATAACCGAACAAGAGCTGCGTGAATTGCTGGAAACAAAACAGCATCCTGTAGCTTACGATGGATTTGAGCCCTCAGGCGCTGCGCATCTTGCTTTCGGAGTTTTCAGGCCGCTTCTTCTCAAAGATATGCAAAAAGCGGGCATACATTTCAAACTGTTCATAGCAGATTGGCATGCATGGGTCAACAATAAAATGCAAGGTGACATAGAAAAAATACAGACTGTAGGCAAATACTTTATTGAGGTATGGAAAGCAGCCGGTGTGAAAAATGTCGAATATGTCTGGTCCTCGAAGATCGCTGCAGATCCTGAATACTGGAAGAAAGTAATACTCATTGCAAAAAACACAACAGTGCAGCGCGCCACTCGCGCATTGACTATTATGGGCCGGAAAGAAGGAGAACTCAAGGAAGCTGCTCAATATTTCTATCCTATGATGCAAACAGCAGACATTTTTCAGCTTAAGGCAGACATATGTCAGCTTGGTCTTGATCAGAGACGGGCCAACATTCTTGGTAGAGAAGTAGGGCCAAAACTCGGATTGTGGAAACCAGTCATTGTGAGTCATCACATGCTCATGGGACTAGAAGGCGTGAAGCATCTAGAGGGCTTTGAAGAAAACAAGAAAATGGATGAAGAAATTTCCTCGAAAATGAGCAAGAGCAAACCGCAGACAGCGATATTCGTACATGACAGCAAAAAAGAAATAGCGCAAAAAATAAACAACGCCTTCTGCCCTGCAAAGACTGTAGAGAACAATCCGGTGCTTGAATATTGCAAATATCTTGTATTCAGGAAATTCAACAGCATGAAAGTAGAAAGGCCTGCAAAATTCGGCGGAAAGGTTTCTTTTGACACATATCATGAGCTTGAAGAAGCTTTCAGAAAAGGAGAGCTGCACCCAAGCGACCTCAAAATAGCAACGGCTGAGCACATCGACAAGATGATCGAACCTATACGTAAGCACTTCGAGAAAGGCAAAGCAAAAGCGCTATACGACTTCGTCAGGAAACAGGACGTGACAAGGTGATTAAAAATCACTGGCAAAGATGAGTGGATAAGGCTAAATCCTTATTAAAAGACGGCTTCAGATTATGTGATGACGGTAATTATAGAAGGCTTGTCAAAACAATTTAAATACTGGTTAGAGAAAAGATAGTTATGGAAACAAACAAGATGCTTGGATTAACTCTAATCCTTGTAGGGATCCTTTTCGCTGTTACTGGATTAAGACTAGTACCTTCATTGGCGGAATCCTTTACACCGGATATTCTTGGACAGTTTCTATTTGACGTAGTTTATTCTGTCGTACTTACTGTTATCCAGATAATAGCTGGAGTACTTGCTTTGTGGACGGGATGGAAAATATTCAAGCAGAAAACTGGCAGAAAATAGTTCAGAACCTGTGCATGTATTTTTCCAAATTGATTTTTCCATTTATTATTTTTATACCATCTCTCTTCAACTTGGAAATCTTTTCATCGATCTTTTTTCCTTTGATGCAACCGGCATAGCCGCCTATGGTGCCATCGCTTGAGATAACTTTGTAACAGGGATAGGTTTCAGGATTATCGTTCTTTTTCATTATCTGCCCTATTGCCCGCGGTGACGAGTTTGTTGCCTTTGAGAGTTCACCGTATGTGGTTACTTTGCCTTTAGGTATTTTTCTCAGGAGCAGAATGGCCTTATGCATTTCAATACGTTTGTTGTTAAATTTAAATCTGCGAATTCCACTGTATTATGAATAGTATGTGGGAATTCGAGATGTAAGAATCGCTATCAGCAATTCTTAACAAAGCGAACAAGGAAGTAGTAGTATGCTTGATATCAAACTGATAAGAGATAATCCTAAAATTGTGGAAGAAAACCTGCTTAAACGTGGAGATAAAGACAAGATCAGGCTTCTTTACGATCTCGTGAAACTTGATGCAGACAGAAGGAAAGTAATACAGGATGTCGAGAAACTGAAGCAAGTGAGAAATCAGATAACAAAAGAGATATCGGAGCTAAAAGCAAAAGGCAAACCTGTAAAGACAAAGCTTAAGGAGGTCAAGGAACTTCCTAACAAGATAAAGAAACTAGACGATAAACTTAGCGCTCTTGACAAGAAATGCCACTTGATATTGATGACTTTGCCAAATATGCTCCATGAAAGTGTCCCGCAAGGCAAAGATGACAATGACAACGTGGAATTAAGACGCTGGGACCAACAGCCGAAATTCAGCTTCACTCCAAAAGGTCATCTGGAAATCCTTCAGCAGCTTGGTATGGTGGATTTTGAGCGTGCTGCAAAAGTCTCTGGAGCCGGTTTCTACTATCTGAAAGGAAATGCTGTGCTGCTTGACATGGCTTTGCAGAGATTCGCGCTGGATTTTTTACAGAAGAAAGGATTCACACATGTACAGCCGCCACTGATGGTAAACAGCAAAGCCTACGAAGGAATGATTGATGCAGCAGACTTCGAAACGGTGACCTACAAGATTGAGAACGAGGATCTTTATCTTATAGCAACATCAGAACACCCGATTGGCGCGAAATTCATGAATGAGACATTAAACAAAGCAGACCTGCCGCTGAAGCTTGCAGGTGTCTCGCCTTGCTTCAGGAAAGAGATCGGCACACACGGCAAATACACCAAGGGCTTATTCAGAGTTCATCATTTCAACAAAGTGGAACAATTTGTTTTTTGCCTGCCTGAACAATCGTGGCAGCTCTTTGAAGAACTGCAAAAGAATGCAGAGGAAATCTACCAGGCACTCGGACTGCATTATCGCGTCGTCAACATCTGCACAGGAAACATCGGAAACATAGCGGCAAAGAAATACGATACCGAAGTATGGATGGCTGATGGAAAATTTAGAGAATCAGGTTCGTGTTCAAATTGCACCGACTACCAAGCGCGTAGGCTTGGAATAAAGTACAGGGAAAAGGAAGGTCTTCCGCCTACTGGACTTGTCCATACGCTGAATAATACTGCACTGGCAACAAGCAGAGCAATGATAGCATTGCTTGAACAGCATCAACAAAAAGACTGTACTGTGGAGATACCTAAAGCGTTACAGCACTATACAGGATTCAAGACACTAGAAAAATAACAACTTATAAATCTTTCTCTATATTATAATAGACTGATAGAAAAATGACCACAATAATGATTGCGGAAAAACCAACAGCGGCAAAGGCCATTGCCGAAGCCCTTGCGGACAAAGGCACACTGAAGGTGAATGAAAACGATCAAAAAGTTAGATACTACGAATTCAAGAGAAAGGGCAAGAAGCACGTTGTTGTAGCGGCTGTCGGTCATTTGTTCACGCTCAAGCAAAAAGGCAAAGGATGGACGTATCCTGTTTTTGATGTCGAATGGATACCTTCTTTCCAGGCTACGCGCACTGCAGCTTTCAGCAAGAAGTATTATGATGTTGTGCAGCAAGTTGTGGGCAACGGTAGTGAATACATAGTTTGCACAGACTACGACGACGAAGGTAGCGTTATTGGTTATAATATTTTGAGATTCCTCTGCAATCAAAATGATGCATTAAGAATGAAATTCAGCACCATGACAAAGGAAGAACTTATAGACAGTTATGAAAAACCAATGAAGCATTTGGATTTGGGACAGATAGAATCAGGATTGACACGGCATTATCTTGACAATATGTGGGGGATAAATCTCACAAGGGCATTGACGTTGTCGATAAAAGCCGCCGCAAAAAGATTCAGAATACTTTCTACTGGCAGGGTTCAAGGGCCTGTGCTTCACATGCTTGCAAAGCACGAGAAGAAAATACAGGCCTTCAAGTCGAAGCTTTTCTGGGAAATTTCTGTTGAGTTGCAAGTCGGGAGGACATTACTGAAAGCTATGCACTCAAAAGACAAGATATGGGACAAGAAAGAAGCAGAAGAAGTTGCAAAAAAATCCAAAGGAAATAATGCTATTGTCAAGGACATCAAGAAAAAACTTATGACACAAAAACCTCCTGTGCCTTACAATACCACTGCTTTTCTTGCTGATGTTTATAGGTACTTTGGCTATTCACCACAGCAAGGCTTGAGCATCGCAGAGACACTTTACCAAGCAGGGCTTATTTCTTATCCTCGAACAAACAGCCAGCAGCTTCCGCCGGACATCAACTATAAGAAAATCATTACAGACCTTGGTAAACAAAAAAGTTATTCAAAGGAAACAGACTTCCTTCTTAAGAGAACATTGAAACCCACTGAAGGCAAAGCAACTTCTGCAGCACACCCTGCAATCTATCCAACAGGTGTAGTCAAAAAAATCGGCGAGAAACAGACAAAGGTTTACGATCTCATAGTCAGAAGATTCCTTGCTGTGTTTGGCGATCCTGCAAAACGCGAGTCACAGAACATAAAGCTTGACGTCAATGGCGAGATCTTCTTTTTGCGCGGCACGAAAACAATTGAACCCGGTTGGACAGCGTTATACGGAAAATATGCAGCTAGGGATGAAGTTCTTCTGCCTGATATGAAAATAGGCGATAAACTTCAAGTTAATAATGTTGCACAGATTGAAAAGAAAACACAACCGCCGCCAAGATACTCGCAAGGAAGCGTACTCAAAGCCATGGAGCAAGCTGGTTTGGGAACACAAGCCACAAGAGCTCAAATACTCCAGATACTATACAACCGCGGCTACCTGATAGGCAAAAGCATAGAAGTCACGGAACTTGGTATGCAGCTTTCAGAGATACTTGAAAAGAACATCCCAGACGTGATATCAGAAAAACTCACGCGCCATTTCGATGAAGCCACAGACGCCGTGGAGCAGGGAAAGATAAAAAGGGACAAAGTGCTTGAGGAAGCCAAGTCGCGATTGGTGAAAATTTCCACTGAATTCAAGAAGAAAGAGAAGAAGATAGGTGAGGAATTAACAAAAGCTGTTATTGCTACCCAAGACAAGCAAAGCATTCTAGGCACTTGCAATTCATGCGGCGGCACATTGAAGGTCCATAAATCCTGGCGTACAAAGAAAAGATTTGTCGGATGCAACGGTTACAAAAAAGGCTGCAGGGTAGGGTTCCCTTTGCCAAGAGAAGGCACAATAATATCCTTGGAAAAGCAATGTGAAGAATGCAAGACACCAATGATACAAGTATATCAGCAAGGAAGAAGGCCTTTCAGGATGTGCCTTGATCCCACTTGCGCGACAAAGAAGGACTGGCTTGACAAGAACAGGCTCAAGCAGGCACAGATCGAGAGCAAG
>CAYJVV010000026.1:6787-7925 GCA_964373755.1 uncultured archaeon
AAGAGGGCAAGCAAAATCGCGCAGCAGATGGTTTGCACGATATGCAACAAGCAGTTTCTCACGAAACGAGCGCTGACGCTACACGGAAACACGCACAAAGTTAAACCTGAAGCCAAAGCGATTGTAATAAAATAAGGTAAAAGAATAACTTTTCTCGGATTAGCTTTATCCGAAAAGACTTGGTATTCCCTTGAAGAGCATTATTCCAAGTATGATAAGTTTTATGATGTCCGGCAGCGGGGCGTAGAAATACACAAGCAAGCCGGCGATGATGTCGATGATGCCGTAAATCTTGACTATTACTCCCATCGGTTTTGGTTACCTGTAAAGCTTTTATACTGTTTTACCTATCTCACAAAAGAGTAAATAACTAAAACACCAACTGCCAAAGATCCGAATAAAAATCCTATGTCAGCCCTAAGTGTAATAAGAGAAGTTGCTATGGCAAATATCACGAAAATGACAATGGCAAAAATACCCAATTCTTGTGAATAAAATATTACCATCAGGGTCGAAACAATCAGCAACGCTACGCCAACACTGATAAAGACGCTTTTTATGGGCAGATAAAGCACCGCCGTAATCAGCAGAGTCAGAAAGATAAACAGAACCAAGACAGAAGCACGAGAAAGCTTCTCAGGCGTTAAAGCCATAATTTTCTTTTATTTAACATCTTAAATTATTATCACAAACTGAAAATGCCAACTTGTTTCAGGCCTTTCTCTGTGATCTCGAACTCTATTTTCCTGCCCTCAGCAACGCTGCGATGCTTGCGAACTATAGCTAAGCGACAATTTTCCTTGTCCGTGCGCTTCAATTCGACAAGCGCTTTAGACCAGTATCTGGCTATTGTTCTTGATGTGAGCTCTATCTCCTCACCTCTAGAATAAACTTGGTTTGTCACCAATATCGGTATCTTGAATTTCCTTGTTATCCTCGACAGCACGGAGTATTGCGTTGCCAGCTGCTTGTTTATCTGCTGGAAATTTTCCTTGTCAAGTTCCAGCCTGTATAGATTGACGAGCGAATCAATAATTATTAGCCCGACTTTATCTTTCTCTGCCATCTTTTCCATCTTCATCACTGTCTTGTGCTGCTCGTCCCATGTGTGCACCTCGAGCATTATTATTTTTGACAG
>CAYJVV010000026.1:7935-10040 GCA_964373755.1 uncultured archaeon
CATCGCAAGAAATTGCAGAAGACAGTGCAATGTTCGTCTTCCCGCTTCCTGCAGGACCATAAACGTTCGTTATTGCATCCCTCTCAAGACCGCCGTTCAATATTTTATCTAACGGGGTATTTGTTGGCAAGCGGTCTGACATAAAGACACTAGCGCTGGAAGGGATTTAAAATTACAAAATAAGTCAAATCTATGGAAAAGAGGCTTGATGAACTATTAAATAAGATAAGGAACTTTAGAGACGAGAGGGACTGGGCACAATTTCATAACCATAAAGATATGGCCGTTTCTATTGTTATTGAGGCAGCAGAGCTATTGGAACATTTCCAATGGAAAAAGGAAGACGAACTTGACGAAACAGCCAAATTGAAAAAAGATAAAATATCGGAAGAAATAGCTGATATTCTAATATATTTGCTTGAACTATCTGACAACCTCGGTATAGATATCATTGAAGCCGCAGAAAATAAACTAAAGAAAAATGCCGAAAAATACCCAGTTGAAAAAGCAAAAGGATCAGCAGCAAAATACACGGAGCTGTAAGGATGAGATTATACGAAGGAACTACAGACCAGTTTATAGAAGATACTATACAAAATCAAATAGCGGATAAATTAAGAGAATCCTACGAAAATTATTATGGTAGGCGAGTAAGTCCAGCAGAATTTTCTTCGTGGACAAATTCTTTGCAATTTATGAAAAATCTGATAGAAAGAAATTCCGTTCTTGATAATATGATTGTTCTGGAATATGAACTGCCGTATGCAAACGAAAGAATTGACTGTATACTTTTTGGGGCAGGCACTAACGGCAAAGAGAATGTTGTTGTTATTGAATTAAAGCAATGGTCTAATGCTGATGACTGTGATATAGAAGGCAACATAGTTACATTTTTAGGTGGCTCAAAAAGAATGGTGCCACACCCTTCATTCCAAGTAAGAGGGTATCATTATTACCTGAAAGGCTTTGTACAGGTCTTTGATGAAGATCCGGATATCGAGTTATCATCGTGCGTGTACTGTCATAATTATTCAAAAAGAACTAATGATACATTATTCTTACCTAAATTCGATAGCATAATAAAAGAATTTCCTGTATTTACAAAGGATGACTTCGAAAGTATTGGGAATTATTTGAAAGCTAAACTCTCCAAAGGTAAAGGATTTGAAATATTCAACAGATTCAGGACGAGCGAAATCCGCCCATCTAGGAAACTCATCGAATATACTTCTGACATGATTGAAAATCAGAATATTTTTACTCTTATTGACGAGCAGATTACTGCGAACCATACTATCTTAGATAGAGCAAAAAAGTGCTCAAAGGTGAAAAACAAATCTGTAATAATAGTTAAGGGCGGTCCTGGAACCGGAAAATCTGTGATAGCTTTGAACTCACTTGTCGAACTTCTTTCAAGACACCAGAAAGTATATCATGCCACAGGTTCTGCCGCATTTACACAAACACTAAGAAAAATTGTTGGGTATAAGGCCGCCGGCCTTTTCAAATACTTTAACAGTTTCACCAACCATAAAGAAAACGAAATAGATGTATTGATCTGTGATGAGGCTCATAGAATAAGAAAAACGAGCAGTAGCAGATTCACGCCACGACAACTTAGATTCGATACGCCGCAGGTAGAAGAATTGGTAAAAGCCTCAAAGGTTTCAATATTCTTCATAGATGAATACCAAATAGTCAGACCCGACGAGGTAGGCAACGTTAATTTGATAAAAGAGACTGCCAAGAAATTCGATGCAGAGATTTATGAATTTGAATTAAAGACGCAATTCAGATGTAGCGGATCTGATGGGTATCTTAATTGGGTTGACAATACGCTTGCTATAAGAGAAACTGCGAATATGACACTTACTAAAAACGAAAAAATGGAATTCAAGATATTCGATACTCCAAAAGAATTGTACGAGGAAATAAAGAAGAAAAACGCAGAAAAGCCAAATTCTGCAAGACTTGTTGCAGGCTTCTGCTGGACGTGGAGCGATCCTAACCCCGATGGGACGCTTAAAAATGATGTTGTAATTGAAGACTTTAGAATGCCATGGGAAGGAAAATCTGGAAAAAAATTGGCGAAGGGTATACCTCCT
>CAYJVV010000027.1:0-9908 GCA_964373755.1 uncultured archaeon
AAGTTCTTACTAAAACATCTTTGTTAGTCTTTCCGTTTTTTAAAACTCCAACAATTTTGCAAGGTTTATTCCAGATAGTTCCAGATTTTTGTGCGCCTTTTGCATACTCATAACCATTTTTCATTGCGCCTGCAATAGCAGCAACTGCATCTTTTGCTGCGCCTTTAGCAGTTTCAGCCACTTCTGATCCACCTAATTCATAAGATGTAAGACTCCATGTAGGACTAAAAGGTCCTGCAGGGCTTCCATCATTACCAACTGCTATTTTTGCTAATGAAGTTGTTTCTCCGTATACAACATCAACTGTATTTCCAACAGTAACAAGAACTATTTCTTTTTTTGTGCGATCTGCTCTGTATTTGTTTATTATAGTATCATTATTTCCTCTTTCTTGCAGTTTTTGAACGACGAAACCATCAATCACATCAGGATTAATAATTGGATAATTTATCCTTGGTTTTGAAGTTTTTGGTTGTTCTGCTGCCTGTGTTTCAGTTCCATATCCTGCTGGAACTACAGAAACTAATCCAACAGCTCCTATAGCTAAAGCTTTTCTTGCTCCTCGCGAAAATTTTGAAATATAGCTCGTCATTTGAAATCACCGATTGCCATAAGGCTTATCTTTCTTTGGAGTTTTTGCAGATTCCTCTACCTTTTTTTGAATTTTTTCTCCTGCCTTTTCTGCCTTTTTCTTTATTTCCTCGAGCTTGTCTTTGGCTTCTCCAAATTTTTCTTTAGCTCTTGGTATTGTTACTTTTTCAATACCAAATCGTGTACAACCATCACAATCTATTTTAACAGGTTCATCTTGACTACCTAGATATACTCGTGCAAAAATACTGTCTGAACGATAAACGAAAACTGGGCGTCCTGATCTTGTTTCAACAGGTAAAGAATATTCCATTACGTTACCCGCAACATCAAAACCGTACGCGGTTTCACCACGATCTCCATAATTTTCTTTCATGTAGCTGTGCATCGCGTCATCTACGTTCCAAACAATTGCTTCTTCCTTTGATTGAGGTCTTTGAGTTTGTTTAGTATCTCCACTGCAACCAGTAATCAAAGTAACAGGCAGTAAGCCAATTGCTAATCCGCGTAATAAATATTGTCTCATAATTATTCAACCGTCCTGTGTCTTACTGTGGCATCCCTAAAAGTTACGAAAGCAAGCCAACCTTCTGTAGCTGCTCGTAGAAGTTCTCCTGTTTGAACATCACCTATCGCGTTAATACCATTATAAACTGCAATTCCACCGAGAACAATTCTTGCTGCGGTTGGAAATATTCCAGCACCTTCTGCAGCATCTGCAACTAAAGCTAGAGTCGCACTTTTAGTTGGAATGTAATAAGCTAAACCAGGCATATCTAAAGCAGCAGCTGCGTAAGGAGCTGCAATATAGGTTAGATACGTTGCTACACAAGGGTATTTTCTAACCGTTTTCTTACATGCTTCTATCATTCCAATCCTTTGGTCTCTATTTCGTGCCATTTTATAACCTCAAAAATATTTTATTTCTTCTAAGGAGCTCCTGGTCCAGGTGTTGTAGGAGGTCTTCCTGTAAATAATTTAGCTACTCTACGTCCAGATCTGATGGCGTCGCGGCCAGAAATATAAGCAAGAGGCACTGTTGCTATTGTACCTATTACAGCAGCAGGTAAAGTTGTGTACAAGTCTGATATTCCTGCAGCAGGACTGAATGAATAAAGAGCTGCATTGAAGTGCTCCCATTCTTTGGATATCAAACTAGCAGTGACTGCTGTCCGCACGACTGTTGGAGCTATTGAGTATAAACTGTACCATCTTGGCATTTCATCAGTTTCTTGGAGAAGTCCATATCTTTCTTTTCTATAACTATTTTGTATTTCTCCTCTTAGTTGTCTAAACTGATCTCTGTTAACTGTTCTGCTAGTTAGCGCAGCTTGTAGTTCAGCAAGATCAGTTTCTCTCTTTTCTTCTAACTCTTCTAAACGTCTTCCAGTATCCGCATTTTGATCTCTTAATTCTGCATTTACTCGACGACGAGTATACCAACCTGCAGCTTCTGTTGCTAGAAGTGCACCTGTTTCATATGGGTTAGCTACAATATTGTACCAATTTCTTCCAGTTATTGGTTCTAAGAGCCAGTTGCCTGCCCAACCTAAATTTTCATGGACCCGACGTGCAGCATATGTGCCTAATCCTGCTAGTGCGCTCAAAGCAAGATTTCCACCATATGCATAAAATTTTGAATTATCACCTGGAGCTCTATCAATAGCTTCGTGAGTTGCATTGGTAGCTCTTTCTATTCCTTCTTGAGCCTTTTTCCTAACATATTGGCCTGTTAACCAAGCAAAGAATACCATTAATATCGTCTCCAATCATAATCAAATCTAATTTTACAGCGCGGGCATGCTTTGGGATTTTTTACCCTAGGAGTCCAGCCGTAACTGCAGTTCGAACAACTGTTTTCTTTGTTCATCGCTTTTTCACTCCTAGTAATAGTATAGAAAAGTACTTAAGTCTTTGCTACTTATAAATAGTAACAGCAATTAATTCAGAATCATTTACAAGTATTTAAAAGGGCTCCATTTTTGTTGGCTACGATATCTGTAAAATTATTACCGGATAGATTTAGATACCCTTGACCTGTGTCGAAATCTATATATGGTCTTTTCTTTTCAGCCAAACACCTACTGACGTAATCTATAATTTGCTTTGCTTCTGCTGGTGTATAACCTCTAATGCGCGCATTAACACTTGGTTCATAACTATTCCAATAGCTGCTATCATCCTCATCATAGAATGCTTCTAAAATGATATCAGAATATTCGCCACGTCTCTCCTCTCTAATTTTAGTTATCAACCATGGTACTTCATAAATAGCAACTTCTCTTTTCCTGCCCGTTTCGCCTATGTAAGCTATTTTTGGCAATTCTTCTGGTTTTCTGGGTGCTACAGGTTGTGGCGCTGGCTGTACAGGAGCGGGCACAGGCGTTGCTACTCTTGGCGATGCAGGTTCTGTTCTAGGTTGTGTAGGTGATATTGTTGCAGGCGCTGTAGTTGAAGGCGCAGCTGGCGCCGGAGCAATAGGACCATGGAAAGTTGGTTTCTCTTCAGTTTTTTGTTCTGGTTTAGTAGCTGGCTGTTGAACTGGAGCAGGCACAACCACTGGTCTTGGCGCAGATGCACTTTTTGCCTGTTCTGCAGAACTTTGTACATATTGACCGCTGAGACGTGGCTTAATCACATATTTTTGATAACCAATTGAACCGGAGGCAATTACAGTTCCAGCAATCAATAAGCTTGGAACAACATATCTGAAACGTCTAGCTGCTTGTTGTCTTGCTTCTTTTCTTTCGAATCTTTCAGCTTTTTTTTGCTCCCTTCTTTCTTGTTTCTCTGCTTGTCTCAAACGTTTACTTTCTAATCTCTCAGCTTTTGCTTTAATTTCTGCTAGCCTTTCTTCCTCTCTTGCTATTACATCAGCTTTTTCTCTTTGCAAATAATTGACATAAGCATCAACGTGATTATCTTTATAGCCAGTTCGTCTTAATGTCTCCTTACAGCCTGTGACATCATCTTCATAGAAAAGATTTTCTGCTTGCCTTTCAGCTGCTAATAATTCTCGTTCCCATTTAAGCACTAAACGTCTACGTTTCAATAGACCGTGTCCGGTTTTTTTTAGAATTCTTCTTGATTCCTCTATTTCTCCAGAAACGTAAACTAATCTCGCATTTCTTGTAACAGTTTCTGGTGAAAGCAAATTGATACCAATAGATATTCCTCTGTAAGGCTGTCGAGGTTTTTGTTCATCGGCTCTTTCTGCATCCCATCTATCAAATAAGCTCATTAATCTCTGTTTTGTTTCTTCACGTCCATGAGCTGCACTTTCTGATTTCCAAGTATCAATTAAAGAATTAAGATATTCTGGATTATGAACATGTCTTAAAATACTTCTAGCAAGTGATTCAGAACCATCTGACAAAGCATCCTTCGCCTGTTTGTAAACTCTTTCTAAAAACATACCATGCGTTTTAAGTTTTCTTTCTTGGTCGTAGCCTTCCATTTCTAGAATGCCTATAAAATTTTCACCTCTCAAGAACATTTGATAAGCTACTTCTTCTTGGTCTCTGTGATTTCTTTCAGCAGGTCCTGGATTTTTATCTATTCTTTCGGGCTCTGTTACATTTCTTCTTTTTGCTGCCCATTTTTCCCACATAGCATCAATTTCTGGATCTGTTAATCCCATTTTTCCTCTTAACATTTCTGTTGATCTGTCATAATGTTCCAATCTATATTCTTCTTCTGCGGCACTGAGTAGTTCTTCTGATGATCTTGGAGGATCTCTGTTAGTTTGATCATGCAAATTTTGTGGTTCTTTTGCTACACTTTCTGGCTGAGCTAATGGCGTAAGTTGATTTTGAACACTTTGCTGATGTCTCTGTCGCCACATTGAATAAACTTCTCTGACATCTGCACGAAGCAGGTCACGGAATTTTCTCTTTTGTTGCTGTGTTCTTGCTTTTTCAGGCTCAATATCTCCTCCATTCGCACCACCTGATATAGCATAAGCAAGATGTCTACCTAATCTAAAAGACGCATTAATAGCTTTATGAAAATTAGTCCATTTGTATGTTTGAGAGTTTTCAGGTTCAAGTTGTTCAGCAGATCTTTCAGCAGGGTTGCCAGAACTATGAGCTCCGAGAAGATCATAAGGCTTCCATTCAATCTTACTCCCAGCAAAACCCTTATGAAATTCTAACCAATCCAGTGCAACAGATCTAAGGTCGTCTCTTCTATACTCTCTCTTATATACATCTGCTGGAAGACCTTCTGGATCTTTAGCTTCTTGTTTTCTCTTTTTTCCAAACCATCCCATATTTCACCACTATTAGGTAACATAAAGAGAAAGCTTTTAAAACACACCGATGCCTAATGTTAAGACTCCAGTAAAGCATAAGAAAGCTAAAAGAGGGTATTATTATGAGAGTTCCTAAGCCTATCGGTTATATGATGGCCGCAACCGGTCTTCTTGCTTTAGGCGCAATTGGTGCTGCGAACATTGACTATGTGAAGCAAAAACTTTCTTATTCGACATATAGCGCAACCCAAGGTGTTTCCGGCGCAGCTAAACTCGCTGCAAAAGAAAGAGAGCATGACGAAAAAGCCGCAAAACCTGCCGCAACGCCAAAGCAAACCGAAGCTAGAGGTCCGTGCAACAGCGATTATCCTAACTTACCTGTAAAAATAACTGAAGAAAGATCACCTTACTTACCTGAAGGCTCAAAAATTTTATGCTCAATGAAAGGCGATTTTGATAGAGACGGTAAAGACGAACTAATAGGCGTTGCTCTTTCAAAAAATGGAGAAGCAATGATTTACAGCTTTGAAACAACAAGTGTTCCTGGTGTCAGGCAATCAATGGGTTCTATGAGACCACTTGCAGGTTCGGATCTAAACGGAACACAGGATTTTGCTTTTGAAAGTCTTAGAGTAACGGATTTAGGAGTAGATGAATATCCACAATTACTCGTCAACTATACCGACACAGGCAGAAAAGTTTTTGATATTTTTATATATGTTCCATTTGATATTGGAAAAGACGCAATAAGTGGTATTGGTTATGATAGAATTGGTGCTGGAAAAGGAGATAAATTCTATTTTACTGATATTGATGATGACAAGAAAGTTGATGTTGTAATAGCAAACGGCGGATTGTTAAATAAAGAACCAAAACCTGTAACTGTTTTATCTTTGCAAAAACTGCAACATTTAGAACTCTATCTTGATAAACCTTCAGTTGTGGTTGCAGAAACACAGTCTAAATTAGTGGAAGCAGCAGCATCAGGAAATACTGCAGAAGTGAATAGAATAAAAGACGCTTCAAATCCATATGTTTTTTTCTTCGCGGGTCTTAATTTATTAGGAGCTACAGCAACTTCAGATAAACTTATGGCAGATCTTTATGGCGATCCTGCTGCATTCCTTAATCGCCTTTTCTCTAGCCCGCAAAGTGCTGTAGCTATTTTTGCTGCTTTTGCAACAGAACGTTTTGTTTATCATGTACAGACAAGAAATGATGGCAAAATAGACGGAAATCCAGAAAGAGGTTATACAGCACTAATAGACGGCCAAGTACATGGTAGTTTTAGATCAAAAGAAGAAGCACGTCAAGCAATACTCAATGCAGAAAAAAGAAGATTTGACGAAGCAAATGCACCAACTTCTTATCATACTTTCAAAGAAACGACTACTGATCCTAAAACAGGCGTAACAACTGAAACCAGAACAACTTCTGTAGGTGGCCCGCCAAAAACACCGGCGCAGTGGGAGACAGAAAGAGCTGTGAGTAAAGATCCTGTTGCCCGTGGGCTTAATGAGGCTTATCAAAAGGCAGGGGCCGCAAAAGGTGAAGCAGAGAAAAAAGCAGGCGAAGTCGCGCGCGGCGCAGGAAAAGCACTTAACGAAGCGGCTGGGAATATAAACAGAGCCCTTCAGGATGCAGGACGAAGAAAAAGATAATTCTTTCTGGGTGGTTCTTTAATGAGCTTGAAACATTTCATTGGAGGTATAGCTTTAGGCGCTACACTTATTACTGGATTCTTCAAAGCTGATGAATTAAGACAGTTAGCCCGCGAAGAGGTCAAAGATGCGACCTGCGTAAGTGCTTACAGCCATTTGCAAAAACGCGATAAATACCACGAAGATATGCCTCATTATGTGAAGAATACGTCTGACTATTTTTGCGCTTTCAATGGCGATTTCGACGGCAACGGTACAAAAGAAAATGCAATATTGGTAGCTGAACCAACAGCTACATTTCTCTACCCTCCTGGAAGTCCTACAGATTTTGAGCTTTATCATAACAAATTTGATAGATATAAAATTTGTGGCGTAGGTTTCAAGCCGGAAAAATTTGAAATAAAGGATATAGGAATAGATAAAGCCCCTCAAATAGTTCTAACATTCTCTTGCCACAATAGAAGAAGATTGCAGATCCTGAGGCAGAACATGTTTAGGGAATATGAGAAAGTTCTTGACACGGAAGCCGATTATTTTGCACTCGACAACTATTCGGGCAGTCGCAACACATATGTAGCAGTCGTGAACAAGAATTCTCGAAGGCCAATGCAAATATTCTCATGGGATCAAATAATTGTATCTTCAAAGGAATTCGGCCAGCTTTATGGCGGCAGGTTCGATCCTTTTGGATATCATCATAAGAAGAGTCAGAAACTGAAATCTGACATTATTGAAGCTGTACAACATGGAGATGCTGCAAACAGGTTAATGACCATTGTTCGGCATGAATCTTATCCTCCCCTTTCTGACCGCTACATAATTGCCTCGGCTTTTATCAACACAATAGAAGAGTCCGCCAACCCAGATAATCTTTACATGGAACTCTTTGAAACGACAAGGGCAAATGTTATCGAAAGACTCGGGCGCGATCCCGGTAGACTTAAAGACTGGCTAGTAGAAGGATGGGTACGAACTGACTCCAGATTATCCCCTCCATTTTATTGGGCACCTACCCCAACAAAGTCTTTAAAGAAGTTTGTGGAACATCTGAGAGGCCGCAGATAAAGTTAAGCGTTAACAAATAAACTCATTTTCTCTTTAAAAATATCGCCGATAACTTTTTCCCAAGCCCTGTGGCTTAGACCCTGATTCTTCCCTTGAACTTTTCTGCCCCTCAGTAGGTCTTTCATCCTGCGCCTTTGACATTCTGGCGGTCGGAAAATCTTGCCCTCGTTCAACAATGGCTTTAGAAAAACTGGCAGTTCATCTCAGAAGGTTATAAACCATTTAGATAGCGTTCCTAAACGCCCATCACAAGCCGCAGGAAGTTTCTTAATCCTGGGCCAAGGCCTAGAATTAAAATTGCTATTTTAATGAAATTTCTTTTTTCTCCGTCGTCCATTTCTTTGTCAATATAGTACAGTACAGCTGTAACCACAGGCATCTTTAGAACGTAAATGCCAATTGGGCCTAGAATACTGATAAAGAAGCCTGCAAGCACATGCTGCTCAAAGTAAGGGAAAAACTGCAGCGCGACAAACGTTGTTGTAGCGTCAAACATATGGGCAAGTATCAACAGCGTATTTTCCTTTGTCATGGTTTTCTTGACTATTGCAAATTCACTGAAAGCTATTCTAGAGCCAGTTATCACAAGTGTCCATATGCCAAATATGCCCAGCATTGCAAATAGAGCGAACATGCTGTTTAGCTGCAGCTGGCTTGCGCCAAGCGAGCACATCACAGCGCCGATTGCAAGCCATGTCTTGTAGTAAGGTATTTTTGCATGCTTTTCCAGCAACTTAGAAAACACTAGAGCCGATAGTGCCAAAACGAACATGAATATGTATATCAGCGGCGTGATGAGAAGCAAGTTTCTTGGTGTTCCAAAGGCATCAATCAGCACAAAGTTCGAGAATATCTGTGGTATTGCCTGTGTAGTTTCTATCAGGTCCTCCCACGCGCGCAATATGCCTCCAAGTGCTATGTACGGCGTGATTGCAATGAAGAAATTCTTATCAATCTTTATCTTGAGCACTCTGAGAAGTTTGTACACTACAAACACCAATGCAACAAAGATTATCGCATATGTTGCTGTATTGACTATGTTGTAACCTGTGTTGAATACTATTGGATCTATAAAATATGTCTGAAAGAAATCAGCCATGTTATTAGTTCTTTTGATAATCTTATATTCTCTATGTTGATGTCGCGCTAGGAACTTCTCAGGCAGAACTTTATATCCCGCCACCAGCAATTTATTAGCAGTGATCGGATGAAGCATTACATATCACTCTCTCTAATTGCAATACTTCTGGTTTCCGGATGTGTGGAACTTGGAAACATCTTCGGCGGCGATGTGCTGAGTATTAACAGAAAAGTCAGCGAAGAAGGCCTGAAGGATGTTGTAATTATTAAGGATGCCACCAGCATACCTAAATCACCTGTGCTTCCTGACCAGCCCGTACTGTTCACCTTTATCCTGGAAAACGTCGACAAGTCAGAATCAGCCAGAAACGTTTACGTCGAGCTTTTCAATGCCCCGCTGTTCAAGAAATACGACCAGAACCTTGGACCAAAATCCATATTGTGCAATCAAGGAAATATATGCCAGCCAGATATATGCGGCAAAATGTGGCCATGCGAAATATTCCCAGGCGAACAAAGATCAATAAATTTCCGGCTTCTCGCGCTTACAGAAAGCGAGATAGCACGCATAAAAACAGATACAGAGCTGAGCTACAAGGCAACATACAAATTCAGGGGAAACCTGCTTTATACAATTCCTGTTGTGAATCAGAAAGAAATAGAAACAAGGCAGCGCCAGGGACGTTCCATCGGTTTAACTGAACAAGTTACTCATGGCTCCGGTCCTGTGCAGATTGATGTGCAGCTATTTGGAACGCCTTACCTGCTTTCAGGCTTCTCAGGCACTTTCATATTCAACGTGAAAAACAAGGGCAAGGGCAATGTAGTCAATTCGCAGATAGAAACTCGAAAGCTTGTGATAGAGTTTCCGCGTGAATTGTTTGGACTCAATTCTAATATAAATGTAGACGGAAAAACATTCTGGATACGAGGTAACGATATACCTTTACGTGATATCCTCACAGCTGATATAGTAAGAGGGAATCCAATAACAGGAAATGTAATTACACCCGAACCTGACCAATGGCTATTATGTCAAACATCAGCAGGAGGTATCATAAGTTATTATTGCAATAAGGACAACTGTAATAGCAACAAAGATATTCCTGCCGGAACTTTCTACTCAAAAGATTCATGTGATGCAGTTATTTTCCCAGCAACAGAATCGTCGGTCCTTTCGCAGTCAGCGCCTACAGAAGGCCCGAGATTCGAATGCACTATTGAAACAAACAGGGTGAAGTGCACCAACGTGAAGCCTA
>CAYJVV010000028.1:0-9890 GCA_964373755.1 uncultured archaeon
CTTTAGTAGATGCGATAGCTTTGTGCACGTCACCTTCTTTCAATATAGTTTTCAATACGCCTTCCATTGCTTCTGATACAAGATTGCACCAGTCTCTTCGTACTGTTTCTATACCTTTCATTTCTATGGAATCTTTCCAGACGCCATTTTCTTGAACAAAACACCAACCCGCATATCGCATTTTTGAAAGGATTAAGAATGTCTTGTAAATTTTTTCGAACTGCAATTCCAAATCACCAGGAAGGTTTTTTGTGACAAAATTTCCTATTGCTTCTCCAGCTTCCTTTGCTTTTTCCAAATCTGTAAAATCGGTTTTTATGAATGTTGAGTCTGTATCCGCATAAATTATCTTGAATTTCATGTTGTCTTCGATAAGTCCTTTTGTCTTGACAAGATTTTCCCTTCCGTATGCTGTTATTGAATTCGCAACATCGATCATGTAAAGCCTAGCTCTTATGTAACCTGTATAACCGTACATGCTGTTCGACAAATCCTTGAATGCAAGCTGCTTTGCATTGAGTATGCGTCTGGCTTCTCCCTGAGAAGATTTCATTTCTTTTCTAACGCCCGCGCGGGCGTCCAGTAGCTTGTGCAGAAGGTTCGGTAGAATTCCTTCACGAATATTAGGTGTCACAAATTTAATGCCGTTCGGTGATTCTGTATGCTCAAGTTGGTCTGACTTAATCAGTGTGTCCGGTGAAATGTTGTAGGTCCGCATGATGCTTGGATAAAGAGATTTGAAATCCAGAACAAGAACACAACCTTCTGCATGCAGACCTTTATACGGTTCCAAAACAGTGGCACCTTTCAGTTCTTTTTTTTCCCTTTCTTTTGCTCTTTTTATCATCTCGGTTTTGGATGGCTTTGATGGCATTACGAAGCCTTTTGCTTTGAATTCATGAAATAGCATCATCTCTACACGAAGCGCTTGCCCGCCTAGGCAGTCCTGTACGAGCAGTCCTGAAATCTTAGAAATCTCAAAAAATTTGTCAAGAAGCCTTTTCTCAGTTAATAGCCTTAGCGAAAGTTCGGCGTCCTTTCTTGCGTATTCAATAAATCTTTTGAGTCCGTCTCTGTCACCGTTCCAGAGTCCGGACATTTCTTTGAAAGAAACATCATGTTTTTGTTCTTGAAGAAGTTTTTGTGCTATGGTATTCAGGTTGTACCTGTGAAATTTTACCCATGGGTCGCGTTTTAGTATTTGGTAAGAATCCGCCACAACCCTTCCTGGAACAGAAGTTTCTTTGCTTTCTTGCATCCCAACAGATTTCGTGAATGCGCCTTTGTCTTTGCATCTGCCAAATGCATTTGATAAACTGAATTTCTTTAGTCTGTCAAGAATGTATGGCATATCAAAGCCATTGATGTTGTAACCAGTTATTATGTCCGGATCGTAATCGTCAACAATTTTCAGGAACTCCGAGAGCATTTCTTTTTCGTCCTGAAAACCAAAGGTGTCTGTTTCCTTTGTCGGTTTAGCAGTGAGAACGAGCGTCTTCTTGCCTTTGTATTCAGGTTCGAATGCAAAAGCTATCATGATGATGGGATCTCTTTTCGAGTCCATTGGTTTTGTTGTATCTGTTAGCAAACACTCAATGTCTACAGCCATTGTTTTCAGATTCGCGTTTTCTATCTTTTCCAGTGGCTGAAAAGAATCAGCATAGTAGCCTGGTATCTTTACTGTTGTTGCTAGTGTTCTTGTTGCACTAACATCTATCCATTGTATCCCCTTTAGTTTATGATCGACCATGAACCTGTACTTGAACATGATATCCGATTCGAAAGTCTCTACACGTTCCTGCTCAAGTATATCCCTTATTTTTGGCACATCCTGGGGGTTAAGAAGCGTTATCTTTACAAAGTCCATTGGTTGCGATGAGAAGCCCAGAGCTGTGAACTTTTCCTGGTGTTCTAGGGACTTTATCTCTTTTATCCCTTGGAGCTTCTTCAGTTTTTCTGCTGTGTCTATTTTCGCGTAAAAGTATGGTAGAAATTTATCGTACATGATGCACACAGAATTCCCGTTTTCAGTTTTGCCGAAAATTCTCACTACGGGTTTTGATCCGTTGAAAACATAATCGATATCGATGATCTGCATGCGCATTTGAATCACTAAAATTCTCTGTGGTTAGCAACAGTTTTAAATTAGATGTCCGCTTAAATCCTGTCCCATGTTGTGTCTTGCACTGCTTCCCTTGTCGAAAAGTCTATTATGACTGGGGCAAACTTTCCCAGCAGCGAGCCTGAATTCACCATAGTCACTGACTTGTAGTTTTTTATTTGCGGCTCGTGACTGTGCCCAAAATGTATTATGTCTGGTAGAATATCCAAAACGAGATGATCGCTATGCATTATTTGTTTTGGTTTGCCTAGGTACCTTTTTTTTAGCATCCGCATATCCATGTTGTGTATAATAAGAATCTTTATACCGCCAATTTCTACTAGCGCTGGGTTGCTTAATGATATGATATTGCGTTTTTTGAAATCTAATGGTATCTGAGGGTATTCTTCTTCCTTGTCCAGTTCACCAGGTATTACAAAGATTGTTGTTCCCATGCAATATTTTGATATCATATCCTCGAATTTGTCTTTTTCGCCTATGTCGCCGGCAACAAAAAGTGCATCTACGTGTTGCGTCTCGAGCCAGCGTAAGAATTTTTCGAATGCCGCGAGCGGTGTTTCATTGAGGTGCAAGTCTGATATAAAACATACTTTGCCTTGGCCTGTGTTTGGCTTTCTTATAGGTATTTCAGGATAAATTATTTGGTGTCCAAACAACACCTTTCCGCCACTTGTCGCCCTTACAGCGATCACGTCGTCAAGCTCTATATCATCAGCCTTTTCAAGTATAACTTGGACGGTGCCCGTCACGTCCTCCAATTCTACAATTGTCTTTTCCTTGTCTTTTATGTCCTTAACAATACCTACCACGTAAACCTCCTGTCGTGTCGTGTCAAGTTTGTTGATCGAGACGAAATTCTTCTGTATGCGCTGCAAAATTATTTCTCTGATTTTCTCTAGCTTGATATTATAGAAGTTCGTGAAGTCTTCTGCCGTGAGCTCCGTTTTCTTCTCTATGAGATTTTTAAGAATCCGCGTGCCTGATGCCTTTTCTATAACAGCTTTTGTTATAATTGTTTCCGCGATATCGCCAAGAAGAACCTCTTCTATCTTCTTTGACTCTATGTAGTCAAGAGCTTCGGGAGTAACAAGCTTGCCTTTTTTGAAAAGCCTTGTTACTATATCTTCCATTTTATCACGAAGTTAATAGAATTTATCTGCCAGTATTCTTTCGGCCTTGTGTGTTATTGATTCGTTAAGTGTGAGGGATATTTCGCGCGTTCTTCCGTATCTGCCTTTCGAGATAATTCTAGTTGAGATAATGCCGAGCAAGTCAAGTTCGCTTATTAAATCTCCGACCCTTCTTTGAGTAAGCGGCTTTATGTTGTTTCTGTTGCACGTCTCCCTATATGATTCGTATACGCCGCCGGTAAGCAGGCGCTTGTCAAGCCACTTGCCTTGCTTTTTCTGTGCTTCTACGAGCTTTATTATTGTTATTAATACCGCCTGTGATTGTTTTGGTTGTGCTTTTATGATCTCAATTGTCCTTTCTACATCTATCCTTTCCTGCGCCTCGGTTACATATAAATCGGTTACTTTGTTATCGTTGTTTCTTTCAGCTATCTCGCCAGCAATTCGCAGTAGGTCCAGTGCTCTTCGTGCATCGCCATGCTCCTGCGCGGCTATGGCTGCGCAAAGGCTTATGACTTCTGGGCCTGCGACATTTTCACGGAAGCCATCAGAAACTCTTTCCTGCAGGATGTCCTGCAATTGTATTGCATCGTACGGTTTGAAGACAAGTTCTTCTTCGCTCAAAGAAGACCTGACACGAACATCCAAACCTTCCAGGAATGAGACATCGTTTGTTATGCCAATGGTTGTTACGTATGCGTTCTTCAGTTCGCTGTTCATTCGTGTGAGGTTGTAAAGGAATTCGTCTCCTGTCTTCCTTACAAGAGAGTCTATTTCATCCAGAGCAAGTATGATGTGTTGTTTTTTCTCATCGATTTTCTCGAAGAGTTTGTGATAAAGCACATCCGTAGGAAGGCCTGTATCAGGTACAACAACCCCAAGTCCTTTGAGTAACTGCGCCACAAGCCTGTACTCAGTGTCCGCCACCTTTTTCATCTTACAGTTGATGTATAGTGTTTTGACGTCTTTTGCCTGCACGCTTGCTGCTTCTTCGAGTTGCGAAAGTACAAAACGGCAGCATATTGTTTTTCCCGTTCCGACTGTGCCATAAATGAAGGCGTTGTTTGTTGTGTAGCCTTTGAGCACAGGAGCGAGTATGTTAGTAAGGTGCTTTATCTCTCTTTCTCTATGTGGAATCTTTTCTGGTATGAAAGAAGCGGTAAGCACGCGTTTATCTCTGAATACAGATTCTTTTTCTATATAGCCTGAGAAAATATTTTCTGAAGCAACAACATGATTAAGTAACTTGCTCATCCATCCACACCCTAAAAGTAATTACCTTTATTTCCAGTAGAATATAAACATATCTTTATCGGAAAAGTAGGTTTAGTCGTATATACTTTTGAAAAACGAAGTCACCCCTACATTTCCTTTGGAACTGTATGTTATTTGTTGTTATTAACGGTGTTATAATTACAATACGTTCTAAACAAACCGTAATAATTTCCATAAGAAATCAAGGAGACACCAGTCTTCGGTTATAAATCATTAAAGAAGGTTACCACAAATTCTAAACAACTTCGAACTTAAACCCGTATTTTATAACACCCCTTGAATTTTCCGAGATTTTTCTAAAAACAGCCCCGACATTTTTGCCTATTCCAGTTTCGTTTTCTTCAGTAACAACCTGAGAAACAATAGAAACACCTTCATCTAACTTGATAATCGCTACAACATAAGGTGCACTAAATCCAGCAGGCGCGACACGAATAGTAGTATAAGATTCTATTACACCACGACCAGAAAACCCGTAATCCTCGACATCTGCGCTCTGGCAGCTGCTACAATATTGTCTTGTGGGGAAGAACAGCGCCCTACAACCTTTACACTTGCTACCTACAAGCGCATACTTCTGTTTATGAAGCCGCCAATGTTTGGATACCATCTAAATTCACACCCCGATCTCTGTGGAGAGTATATTCACCACAGCAGTGGCGCCAGCACCGCCTATATTGAGCGACAGCCCTGTTTTTGCACCTTTTACCTGGTTTGTTGCCTTGCCCCGAAGCTGCGCCACCAAATCTATGATCTGTCTCACCCCTGTTGCGCCGACAGGATGGCCAATGGCTTTCAAACCACCAGCCGTGTTAACAGGCATTTCACCGCCAACTTCTACATTACCCTGTTCTACAAACTTGCCGCCATCACCTTTCTTGCAGAATCCCATATCCTCCAGATTTATAACCTCGTTAATCGAAAAACAGTCATGAAGTTCTGCAACGTCAATGTCTTTCTGCTTCAGCCCAGACAATTCAAAGGCACTTTTCCCTGCAATCTTAGTAGACTGCATCTCTGTGAGCGAAGCCCGATCATGCAAAGCAATTGTATCAGCACCCTGTTCTGACGCAAGTATCCATATTGGCGATGAAAATTTCCTTGCTATTTTTTCCGAAGCCAGCACGACAGACGCAGAACCATCTGTTATCGGTGAGCAATCTAAAAGCCTCAGCGGGTCAGCCACTAAAGGGGCCTTCATGACGGCATCAAGTGTGACAGGAAAAGGAAACTGTGCATACTTATTGCCCACCGCATTCTTGTGGTTTGTCACAGACACCATTGCAAGCTGTTCGCGCGTTGTTCCAAACCTGTGCATATGCGCCCTTGCCATCAATGCATATTGGCCAGCGAATGTCAAGCCAATCGACGATTCCCATTCGTCATCGCCTGCAGACATCAAGACGCTGCTGGCTTCATCTGTTTTAATTTCTGTCATCTTCTCAACGCCATTAACAAGCACCAAATCGTATTTTCCAGAAGCAACAGCCAAGTAAGCGTTTCTGAAGGCTACAGAACCAGAAGCGCAGGCAGCTTCCAGTCGCACCGCCGGGACTTGCAAGCCTAAACGATCTGCAAGTAGGGCACCAACATGCTCTTGCCCCACAAAACCACCAGCTGACATATTTCCAACAAATATTGCTTCCAATTCATTTGCCTGTATATTCGCATCCTTTATCGCAGCTAAGCTAGATTCAAGTGCCAAGTCCCGTAATGACTGATCCCACATCTCGCCGAATTTCGTCTGGCCAATTCCAACAACAGCAGCATTTCTCATCATAAACACCCAATTTATTCCATAACTAATTTTCCTCTCATTTTCGCATATAGCGCATAATCAACGTAGGTTTTCCTGTTTATGTAATCAGCAGTTTTCATTGCTTTATCGCGTCTTTCTTCTATTCTATCCGTAACCAAAAACGAAAACGCATCAGCACCGGCTCCAGAACCGAATGATGTCAGCAAGACCCTCTCGCCAGGCTTAGCTATATCGAGCACCGCAGAAAGACCGAGCAGGCTTGATCCAGAATAAGTATTCCCTATTCGCTCTACAACCAAACTTGGCAACAAAAGCCTTTCTTCAAAACCCAAAGCTTTACAGGCTTCGCGAGGGAATTTTCCGTTTGGCATGTGAAAAACAACATAATCAAAATCTTCTTTTTTCTTGTCGAGCTTTTTCATCAGACCTTTTGCAGCGCCTAGAAGATGATGAAAATAAGCAGGCTTTCCTGTAAATCTACCGCCGTGCTGAGGATATTTTTCCCCTTCTCTGCGCCAGAAATCCGGCGTATCTGTGGCATAAGAATAAGTGCCTTCCATAATTGCCAGCGGATCTGCACCGATAACAAAAGCAGCGCCGCCTGCAGAAGCAGTATATTCAAGCACATCACCTGGCCTGCTCTGCGACGTGTCTGCGCCTATAGCAAGTCCATACCCTATTTCCTTTGCTTTAACAAGAGCAGCGCATATCTGCATCGCAGCCGTGCCAGCCTTACATGCAAATTCGAGATCAGCTATCATAACCTCTGGCGTTATGCCTAGCGCCTCTGCAACTACAGTACCAGAAGGCTTCACAGCATAAGGGTGGCTTTCAGATCCTACAAAAACAGCACCAATATGCGAAGGATCTATATTTGCGCGAGCAACGGCATTTTTTCCAGCTTCAACAGATATGGTTATAGTATCCTCATCAGCGTCTGGCACGCTCTTTTCGAATACCATCAGGCTCTTCTTTATGTCCTCTGCGTTCTGTCCCCAAACACGCGCTATTTCCTCGACAAGGATACGATAACGTGGAATATAAGCTCCGTAACCTGCAATTCCAACTTGCATGTTTAACAAAACTAAAGGAAAGTTTTTAAAATCAATAAGAGAGTTTTTCTATTGATAAGTTCGTGGATTCTTTTTATATAAAGCCAGAAACATGTTTTATCATGGTCCTTGAAATTATACTTGACCCGCGCAAAGCAGAAAAATTTTCGCACATACTTGTGCTGTCCTTTGCTTACACTATGATTTCCGTTTTCCTTGCCGTGCAAATATTCCCACAACAGGCATCAATACTTTCAATTGCGTTTATCACAATACTTTTCATACCTTTTTTTCAGGGGCGCTTCGAGCAAGAAGAGGCGGCGGAAGACATTTACGCAGAGAAAAAATCCGGCGGCAACATTTTTACGCGCCATAAAAGCATAATCTCAATCTTCAGTGCATTTTTCCTCGGCATAGTGATTGCAACAAGCTTTGTTTTCATCTTCCTACCGTTCCATGATGCATTTTCTCTGCAGACAAGCGTTCTCAAAGGGCTTGCAAGCAGCTCAGAAAGCGATTTTCTGAGAATATTTTTGAACAACACGCAAGTCATGATGCTGATGTTTCTTTTCTCGATGATAATGGGCGCAGGAGCAATATTCATACTCGCATGGAACGCATCTATTGTTGCGGTGTACACTGGATCGGCTATAAATTCTCTAACATCCAGCATCCCCCTTCCAGCTGCTTATCTTGTGGGCCTGCCTTCTGTCCTCGGTAGCATAGCCCTTCATGGAATACCTGAGATACTTGCATACTTTATAGCAGGTCTCGCCGGAGGCATATTATCTTTCGGAATTGTCAAGGAAAAAATAAACAGTAAAGAATTCAAACAAATTTTCCTCGATGCAGTTGCTTACTTGGCAATAGCTGAGGCGTTGATCGCTGGTGCCGGACTTATCGAAGCTCTTCTATAGGTACTTTCAATGCTTGTGTCGCACCCTTTGCTTTACCCTTCTTATTAGCTTCTTGATCTTCCTCTTCCGGATCTCATATCTTACTTGCTTTACAACCTGCCTCGCACGTGAGAATGAAATGTTACCTTCTTCCACAAGACGCTTTGCTACCAAAGCTATCTCCTCTTCTTTTGCACCAGCCATATGAGATATGTTCGTTGCATGTAACTTCATGTGGCCATGCCTTATGCCTTCCTTAACCATTGCGCGCAAGGCAGCAAAGTTGTTTGCCAGCCCAACGCATGCGGCAACCTCTGCAAGCTCTTTTGCCGAGTTAACATCAAGTATTTTCAAAGCAACCTGCGCGACAGGATGCATTTTTGTTGCACCACCTACAAGGCCCACAGCAAGAGGCATTTCTATCCTTCCTATTAGGTCACCATTCTTAGTTTTCTCATAAGTCGTCAAAGGCTTGTAACCATTTAATGCAGCATAGGCATGAGCTCCAGCCTCCGCAGCCCTCCAGTCGTTGCATGTTGCAATCAACACAGCATCTATTGCATTCATTATACCCTTGTTGTGCGTCGCCGCCCGGAAAGGATCAGCTTTCGCGAACGCATAAGCATCAAGGATTCGTTCTATAGTTTCCTTTCCAATGTCGTTCTTTTTCCAAACAGCTTGGGCACGGACAATACGTCTTACAGCTAGATTGGAAATTATTTTCAGAACAGACCTTCCGCCTGTAAATTCTTCAAGATACGGTGCTATCTCCTCGCAATACGTGTTAACAGCATTAGCACCCATCGCATCCCTGACATCTATAAGCAGATGTACAATTAGCATTTTGCCCCTATCTGTATCGAGCTCTCGCAGTTCCACTCCTTTCAATCCGCCGCCTAATTTGACAAGCGTAGATTCCCTACCATTAGCGGCGGATTTCAGATATTCAAAGCGCTTTAGAACAGCCTTCTTTGCTTTTTCTATGTCCGGTATAGATTTCAGTTGAATCTGACCAATCATTACGGGTTCATCGCTAGTGGCTTTGAAACCTTCAGGCCTCGCAAGCTTTGCAGCATGTGAAGCAGCTGCAACAACTGACGATTCTTCTATAGCCATCGGTACAAACTTGTCCACATTATTTATTCTGAAATGAGTGGCAATGCCTATGGGCAACTGTATTGTGCCCACTACATTCTCGATCATCATATCAGCTGTCTCGTGCATAAGCGCGCTGTTATGCCCAAGTATCTTAATGTCTTTTTTTGAAAGGCCTGCACGTTCTTTGATTATTCGTAACCGCCTCTCGATTGGAAGCTTGTAAAACCCTGAAATATCCGAACGCATTGCAAACACTTTCAGAAAAAAGTTATTTAAACCAGCCGTACCGCCTCAAGATCCTCTAGCTTTAAGCCCTTCCGGAATGCAAAATTTTTCCCTATATTGCCGCCATTGCCAACTACATCATGTAAATGTAAGAAAATCCAGTCTTTCCTTGCAAGCTTCCAAGCCACATATGCCCGCGCCCCTGCATCCTGCCACTGTTTTAGCTCATTTAGCTGCTCGCCATCTACTTTGAATGCCTCTTCGCGGGCCTTGCATTCTATGACAGTGATTTTACCGTTTTTTAGCGCTATGATGTCAGGAGAAGCAAGATTT
>CAYJVV010000029.1:0-9863 GCA_964373755.1 uncultured archaeon
AAGGAAAGGAACAAGGCGCAGGCGACCAAGGTATGATGTACGGCTTTGCATCAAACGAAACAAAGGAACTGATGCCGCTGCCTATAATACTCGCACATAAACTTGTCAGACGGCTTGCTGAAGTAAGAAAATCAGGAATTGTTGATTACATAGGACCTGATGGCAAATCGCAGGTTACTGTCGAATACATGAATGGCAAACCACAAAGAGTTGATACAGTTGTTATTTCTACACAGCACAAAGAACATGTTGATGCAGAAACAATTAGGAAGGATATAATTGAAAAAGTAATCAAACCAGTTTGCGGTGATCAAATAGACGCAAACACTAAATTCTACGTCAACCCTACAGGAAAATTTGTTATTGGTGGACCTGAAGGTGATACAGGACTTACAGGTAGAAAAATCATAGTTGACACATACGGAGGAGTTGGTCGTCATGGCGGAGGCGGATTCTCTGGGAAAGACCCTACAAAGGTTGACAGGAGCGGTGCTTATGCTGCGCGTTACGTAGCAAAGAATATTGTAGCAGCAGGATTAGCTGACAAGTGCGAGGTCCAGATATCATATGCAATCGGAGTGGCACAGCCAATTTCAGTGAATATTGATTGTTTCGGCACAAACAAAATACCTGAAGAAAAGATATCAGAGATAGTGAGGAAGCATTTTGACCTGCGACCAAAAGGCATAATAGAAATGCTGCAATTGAGAAGGCCCATATACAAGAAAACAGCTGCTTACGGCCACTTCGGGCGTGAAGAAGATACGTTCTCTTGGGAAAAAACAGACAAAGCAGAAGCACTGAGAAAAGAAGCAGAGCTTATCCTACAGGCCAAAGCTTATTGATCAATTCTAGTTAATGTAAATAAAAAACAGGTTTTCTATTTGCACGTTGTTATATCTCCGGCACCGCTACCTACTGTAGCCCTAAGTTTTTGTGTTGCATTGCACTGGACAGTTGGAGTACATGTTGCTACAGCACCAGCAGCTATGGATGCAGGACATCCGTTGACAGGGACCCTTCCATCCTCAACATAAAATGTTAATTCTGAGCCAAGTACCGTTGAATCCCCTGTGTTTCTAACATCTATATTTGTTATTACTCCAGCAACCTTTGCATTTTCAATCCTTATCGACTTTGTAGTTATAAGTTTTTGTGTCTGGTTCTCTATGCCTGTAGCTGCTGTTTGTGCAACCCTTGAGAACCACACAAAAGCGAAACCGACTAAAGACACAGTAATAAGCAACAGAAGAATGACTGCGATAACCGGCGTTATTCCTTTCATTTTTTATTGCCTCTTTTTCTTTAATTATTTTCCTGGTTTAAATAGGTTTTTTACTTACTGAGTTTAATAACAAGTGGTTATATCTCCGGCACCGCTACCTACTGTAGCCCTAAGTCTTTGTGTTGCATTGCACTGGACAGTTGGAGTACATGTTGCTACAGCACCAGCAGCTATGGATGCAGGACATCCGTTGACAGGGACCCTTCCATCCTCAACATAAAATGTTAATTCTGAGCCAAGTACCGTTGAATCCCCTGTGTTTCTAACATCTATATTTGTTATTACTCCAGCAACCTTTGCATTTTCAATCCTTATCGACTTTGTAGTTATAAGTTTTTGTGTCTGGTTCTCTATGCCTGTAGCTGCTGTTTGTGCAACCCTTGAGAACCATGTGAACGCAAAGGCAACAAGAGAAACCGTTATTAAAAGCAGAAGAATTACCGCAATTACCGGCGTTATTCCTTTCATGAGAATCTATCATCAATTATGCATTGAGGTGGTTTAAATACCTTTACATGCGCGAAAGCGCTTTGATCGCTTTTGCAGCACGCTCGGGAGTTGGATAAACAGGTACTGAAGACTCTTCTAGAAGTTTTTTGTGTATATCAGTGAATTCGCTGCCAGTTGAACAGACAACAATAGGTTTTCCATACTTTTTCATTTTTATTATTGATTCTATTACATCACTTTCAAGGCTTGAAACTTGCAGCAAAAGTATAATTATCAGTGCACCAACATTCCCATCTTCAAGAACAATTTTCATTGTATTTTCATACATCTCGCTTGTTGAATTGCCTGTAAGATCGATTGGGTTGCTTACTGTTGCAAACCCTGGGACAACCCTTTTAATGGCCTTTTTAGAAACATCTCCTATCTCTGCTAACTTGAGCCCGTTCTGTATAATTGCATCTGCAGCAATAACGCCAAAACCACCGCCATTTGTAATTATTTGAACCCTGTTGAAGCGTAGCCGCGGGAGCGCCAGTGCCTTTGCAAAGTCAAATAGGTCTTCTGTATTTTCAGCTTCAATAGCCCCTGCTTGACTGAAAAGGCCTGAATAAATTTCAGCGGAACCTGCCAAGCTTCCTGTATGAGATTTGGCAGCCTTGACACCTTCTGCACTTTTGCCAGCTTTCATTATAATAACTGGCTTCTTTTTTGTCACGGATTTCAACTTCTCATAAAATCTCCGGCCGTTTTTTGTACTCTCCAGATACATTGCTATAACTTTCGTTGCATCATCATCCGCAAGATAATCAAGCAAGTCTGTTTCATCAACGTCCACCCGGTTGCCTATAGATATAAATTTAGATAAGCCGACACCCTCATTGACACACCAATCCATCAACGCAGAACCAAAAGCACCTGATTGTGAAACGAACGCTATCCCCCCTTTTCTGGGCCTACCTTGTCTGTATTTTGCATTGAAAACTGTGTCAACGTCGCTGTAAGAATCGTACAACCCTATAACATTAGGACCAATGATCCTTATTTTGTCCTTGGCAATCTTTGCCATTTCTTCCTCTACTTTTTTGTTGCCGATCTCAGAAAACCCAGCAGAAATAACAATGCATGCTTTTACACATTTCTCGATACAATCCTTTAGAGCTTCAAGAACGCCAGCTGCAGGGATAGCAATCACGGCAAGATCAACGTCACCTTCTATATCTTTTACAGACGGGTAGCATTTTCTTTCAAAAATGTTATTCGTGTTAGGATTGACAGCATAAACATTGCCCGTATATTTTGAATCTAAAATATTCTGGAATATCACGCTGCCTATCTTTTCATGGTTCCTGCTGACACCTATCACGGCTATGCTGCTTGGATTGAAAAAAAAGTCAAGTTCGTGCATTATAACCACTTTATCGTCTGCAATAAAATTCATTTCGTTTGTATGATCAAAAAGCAAAAATTATTCTGATTTGGATGCTAAATTGCATAAACTATTTAAGCAAGCTCTGATAATAATAATTACTTATTTCCAACAACGGGGGAGTGAAAATGGCAAAGAAAAAACGAAAGCGATAATATTCCAGCATTAAATTTTCATTTTTCTATTTTTACTTTAAAGAAGTTTTCCTTCTGACAGGGATTTCCAGTTTTTGTTTGTCTTGTCCTGTATTCTTTGAACCTCGTCATCTTTGAGTTGCATTTTGATTGCAGAATAGAATCTTGAAACAGGCTCTATTCTCAACGGTCTTTTAGTCAGGTTTAGTTTCTTGTTTTCAACATCAAAGACAGGCCAGATGCCGCATTCAGTTGCGAGCCTAGCAACTTCTACTGTCTTTGAAGTGTCAAAGCCTGTTACACTGGGACAAGGAGCCAGAAGTTCTATGAATTTAACACCGTCAAACAAAACAGCCTTGTTTATCTTCTCAATCAAGTCTTCAGCATAAGCAACGGAAGCTGTAGCTGCATATTTGGCATAAGGAGCGACAGACTTTATCAGACTTCTTTCTGGTGATAGGTGATTAGCGACAGAATAAGTCATGTTGTTGTAGCATATGTACAAAATTCTGTCATCCCTATTGCAAGCTTCTATGAGCGAGCTGACGTGCATTTGGGTGGCACCATTGCTTGAGTAAGCGACTACAAGCTCATTTGTTGATCTTGCAACCCCGCTTGCAGCTGCTGCCACGTTGAAGCCAAGATTCGCATAAGGCACCTTGAGCGAATCTTTATTTATCGAGACGCAGCCTGGTGAATTTACAAGTATGAATTTTCCGAGACTTTGCACAAGAAGTCGGAGACCCAGCAAAGATCCGCAGCCAGGCGTGCAGTAACCCACAAAATCCTTATCTTTCATTTGTTCAACGATTTGATTCAATTCCATAACAAATCCTTTTCTTAAGAGGAAGACAACTTACGTTTTCTTCCCTCTACCCATCTTTCCTAAGAATTCATTGATACTTTTCTTTGAACCCGTCCGAATAAGCTACCAAAGGTAGCTTGCTGTCTTGGCCTTTCGAAAACGACTAGACGCACTTAGTGCGTCATTTCCTTCACGAAAGGGGCTTTATCTTTTGATCATTGCGCCTGTCAAGAAGATTATTACAAGGCCAAAGAATAAAAGGACGACTGGGTCCAGTGGATAAGACTTATATATTTCATCCAGCATGGTTGCAAGACCTTTCCAGAACAGGATAAGACCGACGAAACCGATCATTCCTAGTACTATTTTGTCCATGTGCTTAAGCTCGTATTTTATGATCTTTTTTTGTCTCCGTCTAATGCTCATTCAAACACCTGTAATCAATTCACGGAGCTTATCCTTTATCTCTTTGATCTTTCCTAGCATTTCGCTTACTCTCTTTTCCAGTTGCTCCTCTTGCCCTTCGATGAAATACCATACCGAATATCCCTTGAGTTTCTTGCTTATAATAAGTCTTTTCACAGGCAATCCGCGACGCGATGCTATTAAAAAGATCTCATTATGCTTCGGGAAGCGGTCTTTGATCTCTTCAGCAGGTTGGGGGCCGTTCTCTATCAGAAACTTCTCAAAAGTGTTAACAATGCCAACATCTGGTTTTCTCAGACCTTTCAGCCAATGATACGCTGCAGAATAGGAAATACCAAGCCCCTTGGCAATTTCTGGTACAGTCTTGCCTTCTTTATAGAGTTTTAATGCTTCTTGATATTGCTTACCATAAAATTCTCTACCGCGCCGCATAATAAATATTTTTAAACAGTGGAAATATAAAGAACGATATGCGGATTTTTGTGACTTATGGAAAAGGAGAAGGAGCAACGAAACTGGCTGCATTTGATGCGGCTCTTTGGGATGCTGGCGTAGGCAATTACAACATAATTAAACTTTCCTCTGTGATACCAGACAATTCGCAGGTAGCCGTAAAGAGACTCAACTGGAATGATAAGGAGCACGGCTACAAACTTTATTGCGTGCTCTCACAAGCTGTTACTGATGTTATTGGCAAGAAGATATGTGCTGGTTTGGGCTGGGCAAGCGTGGATGGCATAGGCCGCGGCATATTTGTTGAGCATCATGGCAGTGACGAAGAAGAAGTCAGGAAGCAGATCGAAGCAAGCATCAGGAGCCTTGTCCGCTACAGACCGGAAGAGCATGGCACAATAAATTACAAGATTGAAAGTGCTGAATGCAGAGGCGTTCCGACCTGCGTGCTGGTTGCGGCTGTTTATGCAGCAGAAGGGTGGGCAGAAAAGGAAGAAAGCTTGGAAGAAGAAATGCCAAGTTTTGTAAGCGAACTCTAATTTTACGATAAATAAACTGGCTCAGGAGCTACCCTGTTAATCATTCATTTTTGCAAATGTCAAACTGGGTCGGTCTCTTCATTGCCAAGAATAATGAAGCAAAAAGGGATTTAAAACAGTCAAATCATTATAAAACAATATGGAAAAGATTCGCTGCAACGGATGTGGCAAGGAAATATTGTCCAATAAAGATCTTGTTGTAACAACTTATTTCGCGCCAGTTCTTCTAAGCAAATATCACAACGCATGTTATTCACAAAGAGAAAAAACCGCATGGGGTAATTTATTTTTAGGCAATAAGCCGATAAATACAAAGTTTTACACGTATCTGGTGGTCTTTTATTTAATTCTTGGCTTTTTCATATATTTCTTAAATATTTTTAGACCATGGTCACTTTTGGTGGCAATAGTTCTTGCACTAGTGTTTTTATATCCGCGACTTGCTTCATATTACAAATACGAAAAACCCTTATCGAAGAAATAACTACATCCAGACCCTTTCTGGCTTTTCTTGCTTTTTCATACGCATAAGCATGTCTGAAAAGTCTTTTTCTGTGAGGCTTTTCTGAGCTATAAAAGATGATATGTGACCAGGTAACGTCGCTTTCATGTGTGTATGCAAAACGCCTGAAGCGCCCACGGATATTGCTGTATCGATGACAGCTATGCGCTTTGCGTTAGCCAGTGCTTTTAGTATCTCTTCAGCAGGCCAAGGCCGCAGAACACGCAAACGCAGCAAGCCAACTTTCCACCCTTGTTTCCTAAGATTTCTGACAGCACACTTTGCAGTACCGCTCTGATAGCCAGCTATAACAAAGACGTATTCAGCATCTTCCAGCATAAAGCCTTCAAGCAAACCAAAGTTTCTTTTGAATTTCTTACCTAATGTTTCGCCGCTCTTCTGCAGAAGCTTCAGAGAGTTTTCCATTGCTTTGTGAATTTGCTCTTGGTCTCTTTCCTCGTAGTTAAAAGCTTGTGGATCTTTTATAGAAAGTTTTCTTGGAAGTTTGAGTTTTGGCAACATTGAATTAATTATCTGTTCGCTAGGTAGAGAAACAACTTCGCGCAGGTACATGTCCATGTTAATTATGCTAGGTAGCATTACCCTGCGGTCTTCCGACACTTGATAAGCTTGAGTCACGCTGTCAAGCACTTCCTGGTTTGTCGACGCTGAAAACATCAGCCACCCACTATCACGCAAGAGAAGAAAATTATCATGGCCAGCTGTTTGCACAGAAACCAGTGAGACTCTCAGCGACGATGCTGCGCACAAAGCTTCGATATCCATAATTTTTGATAGTGGAAGGAAAGATCTTTTTTCTGCCAAAGAAGCCGCTACAGCAGCTATAACAGCCGAAGATTGTGATTCGACATCGTATATGTCGCATTTGTGGATTTTTGAAAGGGGGACAACAATATCCTTTGAAAAGGGTGCAGGGAAATTTGGTACGCTTTCGGCCTTGCACAGTCGTGCCGCATGCGCTGCACTTTCTTGACTGCTTAACAACAACTGTTTTTGTATCATTTATTCACGCTCTTCGCTTATCGCAGCAGGTTCGCATTCCCTGAGGCAAATAAGACAACCAGTGCATTTTGTATTGTCTATCGCAGGGAAGCTGTCTTTTCTAATATCGATGGCGTCATGCGGGCAGACGACGAAACATCTGTAGTTCTTATCACATTTCTTCAGGTCTATCTTTGGTATAAAGACCCGCCAGTTTGCTGGTTTCTCAAGTTCCTGCTTCTTGATGTCTTTTTTTCCCTCGTATTTTATCTCTGCGTCTGTTTTCATTAGCAATCCTCAGTTTCTTTTTATGCCTTTGAAACCTTCATCAAAAGCTGCCAAATCTCCGCCTGTTATTTGAGACTTTATGTATTTTGCTGGAATTATGTCAGCTATTTTTGCAAAAGCACCCATCATAGCCGCATGTGGCGTGGACTTAAGAGTAGTAGAGATAGCTATGCCTGTTGCATCAACAAAAAAAACCTTGAGGCCTTTCTTTTTCAGCAGCGGGTTCTTTATTCTCTCTTTCGAATTGAATATTACTACAGATTTGCCCTTTGCCTGTTTTAGCATGTTGCTGATATCCATTTTACTATCAAATACAAGCAAATAGTCAGAAGCTTCAGTTTGTCTAGATTCTATGGCTTGCTTGTCCATGACAACAAGTCCAGTAACAGGAAGGTATTTATCACTAGCATCAATAATCTCCCGGACTTGGAACTTTGAAGAAAAGCCGGCATTTCCCAGCATGCGCGTCGCTTCAACAACGCCTTGCCAGCTTCTTCCATATAATATAGACACAATCATTGTAAGTCCTTGCCTGCATAGATTTGTAAGACAATTCTTTAAAGGTTTGCATAAAAGCATGGTAAGATCCTCAGGAATCAAGCTTGACAATCCTTACGTCAGCCGCAAAGGCGCCTTTGTTGTTGAGAAACAATGGGTTTATGTCCATTTCCTTTACGTTCTCGGTCTGGACAAGATTGTTGAGCTTAAGCAGAACGTCTACTATCTTGCTTTTGTCAATATTGTTGCCTCTGTAGTTTAACAACTGCGAAACCTTTGTCTCGTCGATCATATTCTCAGCATCCTCCTTACTTATAGGCACCAGGCGGAAAGCAACATCCTTGAATATTTGTGTCAGAACACCGCCAGAACCGAACATCATGACCTTGCCAAACTGACTATCATGAGCAGAGCCAGTAATTGCTTCAAGCCCGCGCACGAATTCCTGCACCAAAACACCGTTTACGTCTTTTGTAATTTTCTTTGCATTGTTTGTGACCTCCTTGTAGACCTCTTCAAGCATGTCGTAACTGTAAGCAACTCTAACGCAACCAACATCAGTTTTATGAACAATTTGTGTTGCATCGATTTTTAGAACTAATGGGAAACCTATATTCTCAGCAAGCAGCTCAACTTCCTGAAAAGTCCTTGCCAAGCCGTGGTTGACTGTTTTTATCCTGTATTTTCTAAGCAATCCATAAGCTTGTTCGGCTGAAAGCATAGTCATGAATAATTTTGGCAGTCCTGGCATATAAAATTGTTGATTCAGAAAGCTGTAGTACTAAACTCTCAGCGGCATCGTCTTACTCAAAAATAGATTAAAAACTTACACGTACTTTGCTGTAGGCTTTTCTTCTGGCTGTTCTTGATCTTCCACTGTTGGATGAACGTGTTTGATAAGGACTATATCGCCGACGCTCTGGACCATAGAGAAAGGCACTACGACACCCTTCTTGTTGCCGACTAGGTTTGAAAGATAGGAGCCGTGGACTGCATCTACGACAAGAGATTTAACGCGGAATTTCTCAAGGTCCACTTCTACATCTGTTATCTTTCCGCAGTAAGCACCTTTCGCAGTAAACACATCTTTTCTTGTCAGTTCAGAAAACGATTTCACATTTATCGGCATGACTATCCTCTGTTTTAATATTATAGTGCCTCAAACATTTAAAGGTTCTTCAGAGGAAAAGAAGTTAGATGAATAAAAACAGGCTGGGGTAGCCAAGTTAGGGCTTTTCTTTTGTAAAAGAAAAGACCCTTGGAAAAGAAAACCAAGGGCTTCGCTTATAAAGAAAAGCCTCTTGAATGGTCTACGGCGCAGGTTTGCTAAGGCTTTTCTTTGGGAAAGAAAACCCTGGAAAAGAAATTGCAACTAACCTGTTAGGCGCAAGCCTAGCGAGGGTTCAAAAAGGCCTTTTCTTTCTTCAAAAGAAAGAAAACCCCTGGGAAAAGAAAGAATTGTAAAGAAACCTGGGAAAAGAAAGAACTTGAAGGAAAGGTCATGAAATTCCCTCCCCCAGCGCTACCCATTTATAATTTGACAAGCGCAGGCTCAGGAGGTAACTGAATGGAAATAAACGAATTTGCAGAACTCAATTATGAACGAGACAGGAAACACGACAAGGAAGGAAGATTCAACTGGGAATTTTATGCTATAGGTGTAGCAGGAGAGGCTGGTGAGCTAATGAATCTTCTAAAGAAAGTAAAAAGAGGAGATTTTCAATTGAACAAAGAAGAAATAGCAGAAGAAACGGCTGATATAATAACATATTGCTTCCTTCTGCTTTCAGCACTTGACGTGGATCCAGAAAAGACAATAATGGATAAATTCGAGAAAGTAAACAAAAGATTGGAAGCTGGTGGCTTCGGCAAAAGACCTTAAGGAGAATTCGGATGAAGAAACTGGATGGCATATTTCAAAAAGCTGTCATTTTCAACGGAGATAAAGTGCTAATTCTCAAGCAATCCAGTCGAGGCGGCATGATTAAAAACGATCAATGTGATTTGCCGGGCGGAAAACTAAAGAAAGGTGAGCTACTGCAAAAGGCGATAAGA
>CAYJVV010000030.1:0-9805 GCA_964373755.1 uncultured archaeon
CCCGCAGATAACTGGAAAAATGTTGCGGAATCCCAACACTACTAGGCGTATCGGTATTCTTCTCTGGATACCTTACCCGTGAAGACAGCAGAATGAGGGTCACTCTAAAGGGGTTACCTGACAAGCTGAGACTTGAAGAAAGCAGAGATTTCTTAATTTTGCTTCTCTTCGAGCAGCAAAAGTGCTGCATGGCCGTCGTCATTCCAAGAAGACAGTGAGAAAAGCATGACACTTCTCACTTTTCATGCGCCCGGCTCATGAATATATAGCGCATGCAAAAGATGAATGTTATGCAAGCGAACAATTGTTACCTACTCGGTCTTTTTGAGGGAGATGGATATCAATGGACAGGCACATTTGGAGTAACCAACAGAAACACTGAAATTCTGAAAAGAGCATCAGCCGCATTAAGTCACTTTGGCAGCGTAAAATGGAGAAAAGACGAAAAGGGCTTTTTCAAGGTTTGCATTACCAGCAGACCAGCAAAAAGAGAATTTCTCCAAGCGATGGAAACGACAAAAAACTCATTAAATGGAAAAAATTCGTCGCTTTATTTTGCCGGGAAATTTGATGCAGATGGCTCGAGGTGGAAGGACAGAGACAGACTAAAAATAACGTATAGCCTACACGATACGATAGAATTCGATGTGGGACTACTCCAATCCATCGGAATCAAAAGCAAGACCAGAAAATATAAACATGCAAATGCTTCGGATTTAGAAATTTCTAGCGACAGCGCAAGAAAATTCACATCTTTAATAAGACCGTTTTCGACAAAGATGTCGTCTTGGAACGATTAAGTTCGTGCCGTGAAATGCGGTTACGAAACCATGCGTCCGTGTTCGGTAAAGGTGTCGTGTTACTTGAAGAAGTGCATGATGTCTTCAGGCACGTAAAGTCACGAAAATCTAGCGAGTCGAAAAGAGAAAGCGATTTAAGTGAAGACGAATAAAACCGCCTTATGAAATATCAGGTAAACATCGAGACCTGTTGGATTGCAGGATTATGGAGCGCCGACAGGGGAGCTTTGGCAAAAGGAGTTGTGGCAATTGCAAATACGACTCCAGAACTTCTTGAAAATTTCCACAAATTCTCCCTGAGAAATTTTGATATAACAGAGTCAAAATTTCGAAGAAGAATAATAAGAGGATTTGGGGAATCACAGGAGGTTTATTTTACAAGGCTTCCAGTGAGACGTTTTATTGAAGAGCTTCTTTCAAAAAGAGAGAAACTTGGAAAAAATAATTCATTGGCATATCTTGCAGGAAGATTCGATGGTGACGGGAACGTCAGCAGTAAAAGCAGTTCTCTTTGCATTTTTTACAACTATAAAGAAAAAGAGGATGCAAAGATGGACAAAAGAATTCTAGAAAAACTAGGATTCAAAATAGAGCATCTTAAATTGCTTGTTAGTAAACGGCTCTATAGATCGTAACGAACGAGACCCGTGCTGCTAGTTGCTATTGTTCTCTCCGGAGGACAAGCACTCTAGCGGGACCGCTGCTGCTAAAGCAGAGGAAGGAGCGGGCAACGGCAGATAGGGAAAGGTGTTAAAAAGAATTCCACTTAAAGTGTTTGCATGGAAAGCGAGTATACCGAAGAAGAAGCTGAACAGATGATATTGCGAGTAATCGCATTATCTGACGAAAAAATTTTGGAACTTTTGCGACATATCGATATACGATTTCCGGATTTGTCCGATTCTGATATGGTTTATAACATCAGACACGATCCGGATATGTATCAGTCGATACTTGCTGAAGCATCAAAAGAGCAACTCATGCAAAAACTAAGAGAACTAGAATCAATGTAATCACCTTTTCCTAGCCGAAGTCAGTATGGCCTGAATTTTCGGGGATACACGCGGCCTACAATGCGCAGGACAATGGGATGCAACACCGTAAGGTGAAGCCAAATTGAGCGAAGAACTTCGTTCAAGGCGATTCTCCTAAACCTGTGCCTAGTTCGGATCGAGGGCTGCAACTCGCCCTCGTGAAGCCGGAATTCCTAGATGACGTAGAGGAGCAAATGGTAACAATTTAGCAGGCGTTCTGCTATCTTTTATAAATAAGGATCAGGACGCCTGCAACCTTTCACTTTTCATGAGAAGTGTGCGCGGCTCGTATATTTATACCGAGCTAAACAACAAAATTTTATGAAAGCTGAAATAGAAATATCGGAACTAATTCCAGAAAATAGATTGTTTGCGACCGAAAGAAGCAAGAACACTATAACACTAAGGTATTTGCGAACAGGAAAAGGCGGGAAAAATTCAAATTGGATTACTTTACCTAGGAGAATTTTAATAACACCAGAAATCGCAATTGCCATAGGTATTTACTATGCGGTGGTAAAACACTGGTCAGAAATTACAAGCCTGCCAAGAGCAAATTTCATCAAATCGTATAGAGCTACTACAAAGCAAAAATATGTTAGAAACAGAAAAAAACCACCACTATACGGGCTGCTTGAAATTTACTATAGCAGTGTTATTGTTAGAGATGTAATAGATGGTCTCTTAGAGAGAACAAAATTGCTCTGCTTAGAAAACTCCGATATAAGGAGAGCATTCCTGAAAGGAATGTTTGCAGGCGAAGGCAGTGTAAAGCTCATTAATAACAGACTTCGAGAGATAAGGATCGCATGCTGTAATAAAAAAGAACAAGAATTCTTGCGCATGCTATTAATAAAAGAAAAAATAATACCATCAAATGCAAAATATGCTTTTTATATCAGCATAAGCAATTCAACAAACTTTAATCGGATTAACAGCACTGGAATGATAACAGCGCACCCCGAAAAGAAATATGCTTTTGACATTGGTTACAAAAATCTGCTCCTCTTGTCAGGGAAATAAGCGAAGGTCACCAATTGTGTAACAGCAAGATGAATATTTGGCGAGACGAATTTTCGACAGTTAGCAAAAAGGCTTGACTCTGAGCTGACAGACAATACGCACTTCGTGCGTCATATGCTTTCAGCAATGATTACGAGAATGGGCGGATAACGTCGGATTTCGTCTGGGCAGCACTATGATGCTGTCGCACAAGTGGAATCTTTCGCTGAATACGTCCCTGTACAGAATCAGATAACGATAACTTTAAGTCGAGTAGAAACAAAGATATGCCTATGAATAGAGAACTTTTAATCGAAAAACTCATTCCGAAGAGGAGCCATACAAATTCACCAATAAAGATTGAGATAAAGAAAAACAAAACACTCATCTCTTGGAAAAATAAGGGTGGCGGTAGACACCCAAGACATGTAGTTCTTCCAAGAACAATATGTATAGATGAAAACACAGTTGCATTAATGGGTTTCTTTTTGGGTGATGGGTTGAAAAGTAGCAAAGGGGCCGCATCGCGGACATTGTCATTTACCAATAGCGAGCCTAAAACAGTTTTGTGGGCAATGAAGCTGTTTAAAATTTTCGAAGTATCTAGAAACAAAATAAAGGCATCCGTGAGCGTTTACGGAAATGCAGATAAAGCAATTGTTAAGAGCTATTGGAATAAACTAACAAAAATACCTAAAGAAAATATTTCAGTCAGTGTTCGCCCTTCTTTGTCTACAGGAAAAAGAAATCTACCACCAATCAAGAAATATGGCTCAATAAAACTTGAGTTTTATTCTGCTATTCTAAGAGACATGGCACAAGCATTGTTACTATATTCGATAAAAGAAGCAGAAAGAACAAGAAATAATGCGAAAGCGTTCTTGCAAGGCTTGGCTGCCGCTGAAGGGTGCCCTGTAATCAACCATGGAAAGCTCATAAATGTGGTGATAAGTTGCTACGACGAGCGAAACAAAAGAATTATAAGAAACTTGGTTAAAAAATGTAAACTTATTCACAGAATAAGAAGCGATGGTATAGAACTTCATGCTAATAATTTTAAAAATAAAGTTCACAGAGATATATTTTCTTATCATCCCGAAAGGCACTCGAGATTTATGCTCGGCTTAAAGTCGTTAAAATTCTGATTCTGGGGAAATCCTTAAGAGATTAATGCTCTAAGGTCGTATTCAACAAAGTAGTAGTCTCTGGAAAAGCACACACCGCCCGTCAAGCCATCTAAGTGGGGTCTTGGTGAGGCCTGTGACGAACAGTTCGAATCAAGGCTCTGCAAAGAGGGCTAAGTCGTATAGTGATAAGATGTCATCTTATCGCTCGATAAACAAGGTAACCGTACGGGAACGTGCGGTTGGATCACCTCCTAAAACTTTTTTAAAAAGTTTTATCAGATAACGACAAGACGCAAGGCATCGTTCATACGATGAAGACTTTGGTAGACTGCCAATATCCGAAAGCTGCGGTTTTCGGATTCCTTCGGGAATGCTTGCGCTTCCATTTGGAACTTTTTATGAATAATGGCTTGAAGAAAAAATGACTGGCTTGAAATGGATAATCGGAAAAGTCGAAATTTTCCAAATAACCGAAGTTGATGCAGGAAACATCATTCAAGAAGGCGTAAAGGAGGCAACTCCACAAAACATCAAAAAAATACAGTGGCTTTATCCATATTTTGCAGACGAACACGGCAAACTCAAAGCCATAGTTCAGAGTTTTCTAGTGAAATCAGGCGGCAAAAATATTCTAGTAGACGCATGCAACGGCAATGATAAAATACGTTCTAATCTCCCACAGTGGGGTAATTTACAGACTAAATTCCTGGAAAAACTCATGGCAACAGGCGTCACTGCGGAAGACATAGACGTCGTGATATGCACCCACCTACACTGCGATCATGTGGGGTGGAACACAAGGCTCGATAAAGGGGTGTGGAAGCCTACATTCCCTAATGCCAGATATATTTTCTGTCGTGAAGAATATGACTACTGGAAACAAATGCCGGAGAAGGAAATTATGGACGATAAGAATGCTTTTAGAGATTCTGTTATTCCGGTGATCAAAGCCGGGTTGGCTGAATTTGTAGAGGCTGACTATAAAATAGATGAAAATGTAAGGCTTACACCTTCCCATGGCCATACTCCAGGGCATATAAGCATATTTATCGAATCCGATGAAGAGAATGCCATTATATCTGGAGATTTTCTGCACCATCCATGCCAAATTGCTAATCCCGAATGGACAATGATTTATGACAGCCTGCCTGACAAAGCGCTAGAGACACGGAGAAAAATATTGAACCAAATTGCCGATGCTAATATTCTGCTTATAGGATCGCATTTCCCAACCCCTGTTGCAGGACGTGTGAGGCGCTCAAAGGACGGGTTTGTTTTTGAGATATAGTTTTTATTTCTCCATTGAGACGACTTTTATCTGTGATAATTCGCGAAAGCCAACAATTCCATGCTCCCGGCCCATGCCAGAACTTTTGTAACCACCAAAAGGATTGCAGGATAACCACCTGCTTGCCCCGTTTATTTCGACGGTTCCGGCTTCAATCCTTGCAGCGACACGCTTCGCCCGCTCTTTGTCCTTTGACAGAATTCGGCTGCCCAAACCGTATTTGGTATCATTTGCAAGAGCCACGGCCTCGTCTTCGGTCTTAAACGAGATAATGGGTAACACAGGCCCAAAAACTTCTTCCTGCCATACGCGCATATCCTTCGTTATGTTAGTAAGTATGGTAGGTTCATAGAAAGCGCCATCCAATTCGGGCGCATGACCACCTGTTATAATGTGAGCGCCCTTCTTCACCGCGTCCTTTACCTGCTCCTCCAGCAATACGACCTGTCTTTTTGCCACAAGGCTGCCGAGATCTACTTTGGAATGCGGATTGCCGACCTTCTTTTTCTCCACAATAGCCTTCAGTTCAGAAACGAGGCGATCAAATACAGATTCGTGAACAATAAGTCGTTTCAGGGCGTCGCAGCTTTGTCCACAATTCCAAAACCTTTCATTGTATATCAGAGGGGCAATCTCCCTTACGTTAACATCCCCGAAGACAATGCACGGGTTTGAGCCACCCAATTCCAGAACAACCTTAATGAATTTGTCGGCCGCTATCTTATACAACAATTTTCCAACACGGGAACTACCTGTGAACCAAATTAGATTAACATCACTTCGTGCCAATTTTTCGCCTACATCACCTGCACCATATACTTCGGAGAAGATGCCTTTGGGCAGGTGCTTTGCTATGACATCTTCAACCAATTTTCCAATCAGGGGGCACTCCTCTGATGTCTTGAATACAACAGTATTGCCAGCGATAAGGTTAGGGAATATGCCCCATACAGCCATGCCAAACGGGTAATTCCACGGCGTTATCACAGCTGCCGTACCCAGCGGTTCGTATACTATTTTGTGAATCGATTTAGCATCCTCGTGCGTAATCTCGTCAGCCAGCGCGGCCTCGGCATGATCAAAAAACCATTTGAGCCCCTCGACATGGCCAGAGGCTTCGCTCTTGGCGTTTTCTATCGGCTTTCCCATTTCGCCTGTAATCAATGATGCTATCTCATCAGAACGACTTTTGAATTCTTCATAGACGGGCTTCAGCAAGGCGATTCTTTTCTTAATGCTGATTTCTTTCCACATAAGAGCGGCTTTATTCGCTTCCGTTACTTTAGAACGAATTTCTGAGTCTGTGCTAATATCCACAGAGCCCAAGACCGAGTAACCTGAGGAAGGGCTGGTTGATACGAGTTTCATTAATAATTAAATGTGAGCAAGCCTTAAAAATGAGCACCAAGAACCGAAGTCCAAAATGGACTGAGGGGGATTTGAACCCCCAGCCTCTTGCTATTTTTATATGGGGCACGACACGTCCCAAGACGTGGGGTACTTGCAAAGCAAGCGATCTTTCTCAGAGAACGCATCTTCGATGCGCTATCCACCGTTGATCTATCAGCCCGTATTTTGTTTCTTTATCTAAAGCGATTTAAATTGAAAAATAGCTTAAATACCGGCCCTGACAAATATACACAGGTGAAAAAATGGGAAAAGCAAAACTTATCCTTGGCATCATTATCCTGCTACTAGGACTTTTCTACGCAGGAGCGCCGCACACCATGCATACGTCATTGGGCGTAGGTTTCGAGCTGGAGCATAACGTGCACCAGATTCTCGGCGTAATCCTCGTAATAGCGGGACTAGTAGTGCTGGTCAAAGGAAGAAAATAAGTATTTATTTTTCTTTTTCGTGTCACACCCTTTCGCGTATGTACTTAAGTGCTCTATTCCAGTCTTTTATTTCCCCTGCTCCGGCTTCGATCATTGGCCATTTTCTTTCACACGCCATCTGATAAATCCATTCTGCATCCGGTCCGTGATGATACCACGCAGCATTGATTACGAACGGAATGTCCCTTTCTTCTAAGTTAAGTGCGGCCCTGATACCCAATGGCTGTGGCTTATCAAATGGCAGTTGATACGTCAACGGAAAATGCATATCGAGTACTACTCCGTCAACTCCAAGACGTAATTCATAGTCAAACTCTCTGTACGTCCTTGCCATAGTATATATCCGAGCAGGGTCTTTAGCTAACAAAAGCCCGTCATGCACCATTTCGTTATACTGCCATACAAGCTTCTCTGCATGTATATGCAGTTGCGGGATTTCTTCTAGCTGTAAAGGATTCGTAGGCTGCCATACCGACCCACAATTCATTAAGCGCCTTCAACTGCCTTTCGTCACCTTCTACTATCAACAGTGTCTTTGGCACTCTGATCGGCGAAGCGCTGTCGTCGCCTTTATGCTGCAAGTCTTTTGACATCCCAATCATATTACTACTATATAGTGATAATTAGTATTTCAAACTTTGCCGTAAGAAATATTACGAATTGACCCCCAAGGTTCTGGTGGAAATATTCGAGCTCAAGATGGAGCAGTTGAATAAGGTCATGCCACATTTATCTAAACTCTTCCAATCCAAGTCAGAGGAAGCAAGAGTCGAACTTCACAAAGGAGGTGGCGTCTATCTCACGCTTATCAAGAGCCTTCTGGCAGAGATGAGGCATGGCGACAGCGTTTATCTTATGGGAGTGGACGAGGAAGTCCTGAAAAAAGTGGAGCCGTTTTACCCGAAGCGCTACATTGGGATAATAAAGAAGAAAGGCGTAAGAGAAAAGATAATAATAGCAGCCGGCAAGCCGAAACTCAGGCACAGGAACATAGAATACAGGGAAATAGACGCCAAGTATATAGACAACATCATAACCGTGATACACAGATCAAAAGTCTTCATCTGCGCTCTGCAGGAGCCGAACTACCTTATAATAATACAGAACGAAAAGATTGCCAATACGTACAGGAAGCAGTTCGAACTGCTCTGGAGTGCGACAGAAAAATCCTGACAAACCTTTTAATATCTTTGGTTCGTAATATACTCTGTTGCGGGGTCAGCAATCCCGCAGTTCTTGAGTGAAGCATAGGCTTCATGATTTAAGTATCAGTACCGGAGCTGTTCAGAGTAGCTTGGTCCTTGGTGAGAAAAGGACAAAGTGTCAGCGAGTGGTGGTGGAGGCAGTTATCTCTATCTACTTGTTTCTCTGGATACGCTTTTTGAAAGAAGGTATGTCCAAATGATGTCGCTAGCAGAAGCAATGAGAATAGAAGAGGAAACCGGCAGAGAGGGGGGATGCAGGTATTGCATAGACAACCGCCCGAACAAAACAGGATTATATGACACTAGAATTGTTGATACTCACTATCTTGCTGCAAACGTCAGACTATACGTGAATAATGCTGAAAAACAGGAATGATACTATGGAATCAATAAACAGAATGAAAGGACAGCCTGATAGAGAAGTACGAAAACCTGTTGCAAAATTAGGCTATGATTCACCAAGAGCACTATTCGCTCCTACACAACTACCCAAACTTGAAATGGTAAATTATCAATGTCATGATTATCGGCAGCAATGCCCTTAATTGCGGCCAGCCACCAAAAATGGCCTGGTCAAGTGCGGATGTAAAGGGAAGACGGCATAAAGACTGGCGGCCTCAGGGAATTACGCGTTAGCGTTGCCCGCTAATGAGGCCTTATGTCGGAATGCCTGATACTTTTACTTTTTTATGAAGCAGTCATAGGAGAACGCCAGAACAAAGATAGCTAGCTCCCATGCTGTCAGGAGGATTGCTTGGCTTGAGCGGCGATGAAGGTCGCGGCAAGCTGCGAAAAGCTTCGGCGAGGCGCATGCAGCCTTTGAGCCGGAGATTGCCCAATGGGACATCCCATTAATTCACGACGAGGCGCAAGTCGCGTTGTGAAGGCGAACGCCCAGAATTGAAACTTGAAGAGTGAGCAGAGCTCACCTTAATTTTCTTGCTCTTCAAGCAAGAAACATCTTATTACGGGCAGGAAACATGGTTGAGTCTAGCAGATCTTTACTCTTAATTGACCACTTTTCCAAAAGGGTGAACAAAAAAGCTTCCTAAGAAATGTACCTACAAAAACAGGTATAAATGTCCGTTCGAAAAAAGAAATATTAGAGTTCCTTATTGATAGCAGATTCGAAATGACTTACGAACCCTGTCAGGTTTTTGCAAAAGATAAATATATAGTGCCTGATTTTGGACTAAAAAGAAGGGTGGATTTATTTATCGAATTTATAGGCAGAAATGACGATGCTTATTGGAAATATAAGATCCCACGATGGAAAAATGTTTTGACTAACTGCAATGCAAAATTTATATTGGTCGCCTATGATTTAGAAAAAACACAAAGAGAATTTAATAATAACATTTCTAATGTTATAGGAATTATAAAATTTGGTCAATGGATAGAGTTAAAAGATCTGCTTTCTCATCATGCCTGAAAAGAAAGCAATAGCGATTCCCCCAGTAACGGCGAGTGAAAAGGGAACAGGACAAACCGAAGGGGTGCTGAAAGGACAC
>CAYJVV010000031.1:0-9804 GCA_964373755.1 uncultured archaeon
TGGTTCTAAGATAAAGAAAGAATTGATGAATTACATGTAGGCTAGAAAGTAGCTGCAGATCTTGTCGGATGTGCTATCCCACTAGGCGAAACTCCACCGCTTCCAGGAATTGTAAGTCCTGAGACACTTGTTCTAGAAGGAGCTTCAATAGGCTTGATTCGTCCAAAAGACAGATATATTTCGGGTCAAAAACTTACTGAAGGAGATGTTATTTATGGCGTAAGAAGTAGTGGTCTTCACGCCAATGGTATCTCGAAAGCAAGAAAGATTGCTTCTCGTCTTGAAGAAAGACTTTTTACTAGACTTTCTGATGGAATGACTTATGGTGATCACATTCTTACACCTACAGAACTCAGAGACGTAAGAGCTATTCATGAAATGATGGACGAAGGCGCAGACATTCACATGCTTCAGCCTATCACTGGCCATGGATGGAGAAAAATAACAAGATCTAAGAGACCTTTTCTTTATCAAATAGATAATATACCAGAGCCTCATTTAGTATTTCAGCAAATGATAGAATGGGCAAGAAAACATCCAGACATTGATGTTACTAATTATACTAATTTTGAAAATTGGAATATGGGATTAGGGTATGTTGTTATGGCACCTGTTTCAAGTGGAACAATAATAAGGCGAGTTGCAGAAAAACATGGGTTGCAATCTTATGAATTGGGTTCAGTTAACAAATCTCCAGACGGTGATAAGAAAGTTGTTAGAATCGAACCTGTTGATGTTACGTATACAGAACTAGCTGCTTAATTTATATTCCTTCTTTCTAAAATCATAGCATGAAGCGCGAAAAATCATGCGGCGTTGTTGTTTTTCACCAAGGCAAAAATATAGAATATCTATTGCTTCATTATCCAGGTGGCCATTGGGATTTTCCCAAAGGCCATGTTGAGGAAGGGGAAGAAGAGGAAGACACAGCCCGGCGGGAAACGAAAGAAGAAACAGGGCTTGATACTGATATTATTCCTGGCTTTCGTCGGACAATAAGCTACTTTTACAAACATAAAGAGCTTATCAGCAAGGATGTCATTTTTTTTCTTGGAGAAACAAAGAACAAAGAAGTAAAATTATCTAAAGAGCACAAGGATTTCAAATGGCTGCCTTTTGAAGAGGCGCTCGAGCAGGTAACTTATAAAAACTCCAAGGAGATACTGAAAAAGGCAAATGAGTTTCTAAGAAAACAATAATGGTGTAAATATGATTCAAAGAGCATTCAAAAAGGGCTTGAATATAGTCATATACGCCGACCACAGGGAGCTCGGCTCAAAGGTCGCAATGATACTCAAAAAGCATTGCGACCTGCGCGAGCAGCAGCTTGAAGTCGCTGACTACATTCTCAGCGATAGAGTTGCATGCGAAAGAAAGACAGCAAGAGATTTTGTGACAAGTATAATGGATCAAAGGCTTTTCAGCCAGCTTTCTAACATGAAGCAATTCCCTTCGCCGCTTCTGCTTCTGGAGGGTGATGAAGTCTTTGATACAGGCATAAACATGCACCCAAATGCGATCCGCGGAGCTCTGGCCAGCATCATAGTTGATTACTCAATACCCATTATCTGGACAAAAACGCCTCTGGAAAGCGCGCAGATGCTTTATACCATAGCGAAGCGCGAGCAGATGCAGGAAAAAAGGAGCATAGCAATACGCGGCAAGAGACCAACAAAATCAGAAAATCAAGAGCAGGAGTTTCTGGTGTCAGGGTTGCCTGGCATATCAAGCATAAAAGCAAAAAATATACTGAAATACTTTGGGACACCTGAAAAATTATTCGCGGCAAATGAAAAGCAACTGCAGCAGGTAGAAGGCATAGGCGAAGGCATGGCGAAGCGCATTCGTAAGCTGCTCACGAAGAAGTACGAAAAATCTATACTAGAGGACTAGCATGTCAGCAAAGGACATAAAGAACCTTATAGCTACCTTAGTGATTGCAATAGTTGGTGTACACCTGCTCATTTATATATCAAAAGGCTATATCCCGCAAACACAATCTTTGCCAGGCGCCGAAATATTCTCCTCGATTGAAGCGATGTCAAATCTTATAACCATTGTGCTTGTTATAATCATCTTGTTTTTGCTTCCATTTTACTTTTCAAGGCGGAGTGAGGAGAAGAAAATACAATGATGTATACATCGAACACCTTTGTACCCAATAATTACGAGCTGCGCGAGGCAGATGTTGTTTTCTTTGGTGTGCCTTTCGGCGCCACAAGTGTAAGCAAGCCAGCAATCTACGGGCCAGTAATGATCAGGCAATCCTTGAAGATAGTCGAGGATTTTGTGCCGGGAATGTACGAGAAGATAAAAATCTGTGACCTTGGTGATTTAGAATTTGTTCCTGGTTCTTTTGATTTAACTGCAGAGAGGGTGAGAAAGACAATAAAAGACATAATGGCTGTAAACAAAAAGGCATTCATAGTCCTAGTCGGCGGGGAACATTCAATCACCCTACCATTAACTGAGATACTTAAACCCAAAACAATTGTGCATTTTGACGCACACGGTGACTGCCTTCCAGATTACTTGGGCAACAAATACACACACCAGACATGGGCGTGGCATGCAAGCAAATTTTCGCATATTATCCAGTTGGGTGTAAATACAAAAACACTCGGCGAAGAAAATGTAATAAAGGAACTAAATATAGAACGCTTCAGTTTTATGGATTTTATTAAGAAAACACCAAAGATGGAGAAGCCTATTCATGTTAGCATCGATATAGACGTTTTCGATCCTTCATTCGTAGGTGAAACAGGTTTCTACGAAGGTAAGGCAACCAAAGAAGATGTTTTCGGGGCCTTGGAAAAGATTAATTGCGATTCTCTGGATGTAATGGAAATATGCGACGACAAGCTTCCAAGCAAATCAGGATTCCTTGCATCTGACATAATCCAGCGCGTTCTTGCAAAGAGGTTTTTGTGACTATTTCTGTTTGAGTGATAATAATGGTCATAGAAAAAGGAACAATAAAGGTTGTATGGATAACTAAAGACACAAAAAAGATCCATTCGAAGATGTTCGAAGATATCACTAAGGCAAAGAACTTTGGCGAAAAGAAGGAGGACTACTTGATGTTCCGTCTACTGAAACACAAGAACTTCAATGAATTCTCATGGGCTCTTTTGCCTTATGGAAATTATATGCTTTACCAGAATGCTTTGACTTTTTACCACAAGCATAGAAACAGCAAGCTGGCTATTGAAAGGTTATTCAGGCTTTAGGCGATAACATGCTCTATTTAATAAGTCTTGGAATATGGGATGAGACAGACTTAACTCTAAGGGCGATAGAAGCAATAAAGACCTGCGACAAGGTTTATTGCGAGCTCTACACAGCTAACTGGAAAGGCAGCTTAAAACCAATAGAAAAAATGACTGGCAAGAAAATTCAATTACTTGAAAGAGAAATTGTGGAAAGCGATTTGATTCCAAATGAAGCCAAGAAAAAAAGAATAGCCCTGCTTGTGCCTGGAGACCCGCTTGTTGCGACAACACATTTTCAGCTTATCCAAGACGCGAAAAAGAAACATGTGAAAACATCTGTGATCCACTCGTCTAGCATCTACACGGTTGTAGCTGAGACAGGACTTTCAATATACAAATTCGGCAGGACAACAACGCTCGCTTACCCGGAAAAAGGTTATGATCCGCAATCGCCTTATGAAGTTATTTTGCTCAACAGAAAGATTGGCCTGCACACGCTTGTGCTGCTGGATACAAAGAACAACGGCATGACAATATCTGATGCAATAGAACTGCTTGAAAAGATGGACAAGGAAGAAATCCTGGCCAGAACCAAGATTGTCGCAGCTGCAGACATGGGCAGCACCAAGCAAATCATAAAATACGGCTATGCAAAAGACCTGAAGATAAAAGAGACCGGTATAGTTGTTGTTCCAAGCATCCTGAATTATAATGAAGAAGAGGCACTGAAACTATGGCAATAGAAGAAAATCTCAAGCAAGAAACAGAAAAGTGGCTCAAGAAAATAGAAGTTGAAAGGAAGAAAATAAAATCAGGAGATGACTACATCATAAGGAATATAGACGCCTACATCTCCGACTCAAAACATTTCATGGAAAAAGGGGATTTGATCAGGGCTTTTGAGGCAGTGGTTTGGAGTTGGGCGATTCTGGAGATAGGAAACCACCAAAAGCTTTTGGAAAAAGTATAAATACCAGATAAAAACATAGGAAATCATGGCAACAGTGGGAAGAATTTTAGAAACATATACACAAAGCGGGCGGCCTGTTAGTTATACAGGATGTTCTCCAAGGGATATCGCACCATATTTAGCAGAACAAGTTGCTCCGATAAAGCAAGGCGGACTTCGAACAGCTCGTTCACCACATGTTAGTTTAGTTGAAGTTAATTTTCTTGTTCCACAACCCATAAGAACATTGCTTGTATCTAGAAGACAATAAGCTTAACTAAAACTTAAACGGGCTTATCGACCTGAATACGTAGAACCACACAAATGCTACGACAATGAAAGTAATTATACTGACTGTTATTCTAACGAGCTTATGATCCATCTCTACAAAATCTTCCAATGACATTCTCCAGAAAGTTCTGAAAATGCCCTTTATTGTTTCCATTTTAGACATATAACCGCTAATTAACTCTACAGTCACAAGATATATATAAGTTTTTAAGTTGAAGAACGAATCAAAGTTTCTTTATCTTTCCTGGCTTGGGCTCGAAGCAAACGCCTTCTTCAAGGAGCTCATTGATGGCAGAATCAACGTCCTCCTCGCTTACGCCTGACTGCTCCATGAGATCTGTGTAATCGCAGCCCTGTCCTGTGTCAACCATTACTATAAGCTCGAGCAATTTTTGTTTGTTGTCCTTCTCCTCGATAGTTTCTTCCTCTGTCTCAGAGGATGCCATAATGCCTTCAACTTCTTCCTCGTCTATGCCAAATCTTTCGCGCAAGAACCTTTTCAGCTCTGCAAGATCGCTTACTTGAGCTTTATGTTCAAGAACTATCTCTCTTTTTCTTTTCCATTCTTCCATCTGCTGACGCATCTCAAGTTCGAAAAGCATTTCCATATTTGTATTCTCGCATTGTGTTATCACTTCAGGCATGATGTAAATCTCGCCCTGATATTCCTTTACCCTTCCAATGACATAAACAATGTTACCTGTGTTGACACTTTCCGGAAGGGAAAGTGCATTGAATATCTTTGCGCGGATGGTATCGGTGCCGTCATCAAGCGTTATTGAAGCAAATTTGCCGCTTTCAGCAACAAATTTGTCGACGACTGTAGCAAGCACCCGCACCCTGGATAACCTAATGCCATTTTTAGTAAGGACGTAATTTGGGTTAAAGCCTTCCTGTGTGGTATATTGTCCAGTAGTTATCTGCTTTATCCTCACTTTCATTGCTGTCAAACGCTTTTTTTCCATATACATCCCTTTCTTTACAAAAGAAAGGTCTGTATCAACCCCAAAGAAAGGTTGAACAAACCTTCTATATCTCTTCCATTATTAAGTAAATTTATTAAAAATTACAATTTCCTCACGAAGCCTGGGCGGGGCTCGAAGATGGTGCCCTGGCGTTTCAGTTCTTCAATTATGTCTTCTACGTTTGTGATGCCTTGATTCTCTGCTTCGGCTATTACGTCCTCTATCGCGACTTCCCTGCCTGTTTCCTTCTCAAGTGTGGCGATGATGTCTATGATACCGCTTATTTTCCTTCTCCTGCTCGCTGTGATGCCTGACTCAAGCTTGTCTATATCTATCTGGCCCGTCTCAACATCATAACCTAGTTGCATCAGCGAAAATTTCATCAGCTTTATGGCCCTGTTTGCATCTTCTACCAATATTTTATTATCGAGCCTGATCTTTGCAGAGGCTTCAGCCATCCTTAGCAGCGCTTCGTACTGCCTGAGAGTGATGCTCACGACACTTGTTTCAGAAGTCGCGTATCTGTTGCGCATATCAACGTAAAAATCCTTCAATAGATTTGCAGCGACTTCTGTAAGTTCCAGTTCACTTATTTGCTTTGCATAGGCGATATATTTCCTTAGGAAGTTTGTGCCTATCACAGGCTCTATCTTTTCGGGCTGCTTCCTGGACATTATTATGTGCTCTGCCAGCTTCTCGTCAACTGTTTTGTCTGGCTTGTCCATAAGCGCGAATTTTATGTCGAATCGCGAGAGCAGTGTTTCGGGTATATCTATCTGCTCAACTATGGAACGTGTTATATCAAAACGACCGAACTTAGGGTTTGCAGCAGCTAGTACTGCTGTCTGGGCAGGCAACGTAGCGACGATGGACGCTTTAGCGATGCTCACTGTTTCTATGCTTGTTGCCTCGTGCATTGCTATCTGATCATCGCGAGACATCTTGTCAAATTCATCTATTGCAATCAGACCCTTGTTGCAGAGTATAAGCGCGCCTGCCTCAAGAATCCAGCCGCCTATGGCTTCGTTCTTGACGACAGTCGCTGTCAATCCGGCGCCAGAAACCCCTGAACCAGAAACGTATCTGCCGCGCGGCACGACAGACGAAATTAGCTTTAGAATAACGCTCTTGCCCGTTCCGGGGTCGCCAGTTATTAAAATGTGAATATTGCCTCTGATGCGCGTATTGTCAGGAAGCTTGTGTACAATGCCCCCGAAAAGCTGCAGTACAAGGGCTTCTTTTATCTCATCAAAGCCATATATTCCTGGTGCAATTGATTCTTTGAGCTTATCATAAATGCCGGGATCACTTGCAAGATTTCGTATTCGCTTCTCATCTTCTTCAGAGATATCAAGCTCTTCAAATTCCAGCTCGCTTGGCTCTACATGAATGGCTTCGATATAAGTGTCCATTTTTGTTGAAAGTTTTCCCTTTATCCTTTTAGGCAATTCCTTGAGGATGCCAACGACCTTTATCCTGTTGCCGGGATCGGTTTTCTTCTGCATGCGAGGTGTTGTCAGATCTTCTTTGAGCAAGATGTTTATTTCTCCGGGTCTCTCACCTGTTGTCAGTTCAAATGGTTCAACACCAATAAGCCATCTGGTGTCGTACATCTTTTTCTCAAGGAGCGTGAAATCTCCTCTATAGCCGCATTCACACATCCATGGCTTTTGTAGCAGGTTGGTTTCTTGCGGCATGACTATGCTTGTCGAGCATGTTGGGCACTGATATATTGCTTCGTATATCTGAGGCTTGACTTCGCTTCCAGCGCGGACAATGGTGTCTATCTGCATTAATTTTCCCATGTGCTTTGCTCTCAGATTCCTGATCCTGATCTCCCTACTAGCAGGCAGGTTTCTTATTCTTACATTGGTTTTCTCGTCAAGAATGTTATTTGCAGCTTCGTTCAGGCTCTTCAGCACAGTTTCCGGCATCTCAAGAAGCTGATCAGCAAGTAAAGGTTCTGATTTATCAAGGTCTATAAAATCTATGACAGCTGCCTTTTCCTCACGAACAGATTTCGCAAGCTCCGTATAATACTTATCACGCAAGAAGTCTTCAAGGCGGTTAACAGCATCCATGCCTAAGTTAGAACTTCGAATACTTTTAAGCTCGGCCCTGCATTTCCTGTGCTATACAGGAATTTCGTGTGGAGAAATTGCTGAAAACCTAGTCAATATAGTACTGACACTGCCCTTGGTCTGGCTCGTTCTCTGCTATTCACGTTGAACCCAATGCACGACAGAAATTTAAGTACCCAGGCTTCTCAGCTTGGCTTCAAGTTTCTTAACTGCAAGCTTTACTGCATCAAGGCTTTTTGCGCCTGCGCATACGACGCGGCCTGAAGAGAAAAGAAGGAATGCAACCTTTGGATCATAAATTCTGTAAACAAGTCCTGGGAATTGTTCTGGCTCGTATTCGCTGTCTTCAAGGCGGAAAGCCAGCTGATCTAAATTGAGGTCTTTACCAAGGTTAACTGCAACAACTATGTTTTCAATCTTAACCTTGATGTTGTTCTCGTTGACTCGAATGCCAATGCGCTTGATGTTCTTTACAGTCTTCCTTAGCGCTATCTTTGCAGCTGCTGTCGAGCGTGCACCTACGCAGATAATCTTGCCCGAGCGGAATATAAGTGTCGCCACACGCGGTTCATCAAGGCGGTAAACAAGCCCAGGGAATTGTTCTGGCTCGTATTCGCTTGCTTCGAGCACCGTGAGCAGCTTGTCAAGGGATATTATCTTCTTGATGTCAGTAGAAGCAACTACGTTCTCGACTTTGATCTTTTCTGCCATGTGACACCCTTTTAAAGAAACGCCTTTAAATAGGGTATTTAAACGTCATAAACTATTTAAACTCAAATAAGTCGACAAAATATTTGCTTAAAGTGGTAGCATGTTCTATCGAGAAATTATACAGCTGGAGACACAGAAGGGGATTAGCTACAAAGATATCACAGATATTGCAGTGAAAATCGTGAAGAACTCAAGGATAAGCGAGGGGCTGTGCAACGTTTTCATAACAGGAACTACTGCTGGCCTGATGATAAACGAAAACGATAGGTTCCTCGTAGAGGACATCAAGAGATTTTTCAAGAACCTGATAGATGAAGATAGGCCTTACAGCCATCCGGAAAACGCGGTCTCCCACATGCGCGCGTCTTTGCTTGGTGCTGACGTAACAGTGCCAGTCGCAAGCAACAAGATAGTTCTGGGCAAATGGCAGTCCATACTTCTCTGGGAATTTGCCAAGGAAAAAAGAAACAGGCAGCTGATAATCACGGTTCTTGGGGAATAGAAGGTTAAATCTATTTGTGAAGCTGGTCAATCTTAGCAGCCAATATGAAGTCGTTCTCACTAAGTCCATTTATCGAGTGTGTTGTTAAGGCTAAAATTACTCGATTCCAGAAAATGTGGAAATCAGGATGATGCCCTTCCGATTCAGCAATTTCAGCCACGTTGTTGACAAATTTCATTGCTTCCTTGAAATCCTTGAAACTGAATTCCTTTTGTATTTTCTTCCCAGAAAGCTTCCAATTCTTCAGTTGGGCTAAATAGCTTTTCGCCTCTGTTTTTGACATGGGCTTTGTGCCACCTTCGCAGGGGACACATTTCTTATTCGCTAGCATAATAGTGTTCTGTAACAACAGCTTAAGAACTTTGTTTCTGTAGAATCACTCATGAAATTAGCAGCGCTGCTTTCAGGCGGGAAGGACTCGATGTACGCCATGTATCAGCTCAAGAAGCAAGGCCATGATATCGTGCAGATAGTTTCGATGCTTTCAGAGAATCCTGAAAGCTACATGTTTCACGTGCCAAACGTCAAGCTTGTAGAAGAACAAGCCAAATTGCTTGGCATTCCAATAACTTTTGCTGAAACAAAAGGTGAAAAAGAGCTGGAACTTGAAGACCTGAAGCGAGTCTTTCAGCGGCTTAAAGAACAAGGGATCGAAGGCGTTGTCACCGGCGCTGTAGCGAGCAGGTATCAGAAGCAGCGCATTGACAGGCTGTGCAAAGAAGTTGGTCTAGAGTCACTGGCACCTCTGTGGTTTCAGGCGCCAAAGGAATTATTGATAAACATGATCAAAGACGGATTCGAAATCATGATAGTTGCTGTTGGCGCGCCGCCGCTCGATGAATCATGGCTCGGCAGGGTCGTGGATTACAAATGTGTCGGCGAGCTTGTAAAACTTAACATGCAATATGGCATTCACGTTACTTTCGAAGGCGGAGAGGCTGAGAGTTTCGTTCTTAACTGCCCTATGTTCTCGAAGCGCATCGTTGTGGAAGACTCTGATAAAGAATGGGATCAGAAGACGCGATCAGGCGTGCTGCTGATCAAGAAGATAAGATTCGAAGATAAAAATTCCTAAATTTATCACAGCTTTGCC
>CAYJVV010000032.1:0-9794 GCA_964373755.1 uncultured archaeon
AGCCATGCTTTCCTCGAGTTGAGACCTCAGGGAACTTTTAGTTCTCTGCAGGAAACCATAGGTTGTTCTCCTCTGAAGATACCCAACGACGGCAGTTCGAATCTGCCCGGGGCTATTTGGTGAAGAAATGCGCTCTGAAAACGTAAAAGATATTGCAGCACTAGGCGGCAATCCTGTCTACTTCTTGGTAGGAGGATTATTCTGGTTTTTTGGTCAATCTCAAGTAATGTATCAGCTCATCATAAGTTTGATTCTATGCTATGTGCTTACAACATTATTTCGCATAGCTTTTTTCAGACAAAGACCTCTGAAGCAACAATACAAAAACTCCCTGGAAAGAATAGATGCTTCATCATTTCCAAGTTTGCATTCAATGCGTGCAGCTGTCATATCTGTGACAATAGGCTTGTTTTTCAACCAGCCATTAGTCTGGATTCTTGCTGCTATTGCTGCAGTATCGGTAGCATTAACACGAGTAATACAAAAAAGACATCACAAAAGCGATGTGCTTGCAGGATTAATCATTGGAGTTATTATAGCAATTGCTTCTCCACTTATGCTCGATTGGGTGCTTTGATGATAACTATACTGCGCTTAGGCCATCGGTTGGGAAGAGACGACAGGATAAGCACACATTGCGGACTTGTGGCGCGTGCGTTAGGTGCTGATTCTATAATTTACAGCGGCGATCACGATGGCGACATGCTAAATGGCCTGAAAGAAACTAGAAAAAGATGGGGAGGCACATTCAGAATAAACTATGAGGCTAAGTGGAAGAAGATAATAAACAGTTATAAGAAAAGGGGCTTCTCTATTGTTCACGCAACAATGTACGGATTGCCTTTACAAAAAAAGATAAGAGATATTAGAAAAAAGAGGAAGATACTTTTTGTAATTGGCGGCGAGAAGGTTCCAGGAGAACTTTACACCCTTTCAGATTATAACATAGCTGTTACAAACCAACCGCACAGCGAAGTTGCAGCACTGGCAATATTCATGCATGAATACTTCAAAGGCAAAGAGCTTGACAAGAATTTCAAAGGACAAATAAAAATACTGCCTCAAGAAAAGGGGAAGAAAGTTATCGAGCGCTAAGTCTCAATAGCTATTATCATCATGATTGTTAGAATAATTCCGAGAATAAGAAAGCTATCCCTAAACAAGTAAGATATCAGCATGCTTACCGCTAAGTAAACTCCCAACCTTACCAACAGCGACATTCTTTATTTTTCTAATAATAATCTCCTTTGATATTCTATATGCAGAAATAATATTTAAAATGAATACATTTACAACTAAATTCTTAAAAATGTTTTCTTTACTGATAGTATCAATCATCGCCGGGTAGAAATTCTTTTGGTTTGCCGTTGCGCGTGAGAAGCACTACACGGCTGTCTTCTTTGTGATCAATGATTCTGTAAGAGCTGCTCTTCTCGATCTTTTCTGCGAACTCCAATATTTCTGAATCAGTCGGCATCAATTCATAAGCCAGTCTGTCACGCGCGCCGCCAACGCTCATAAAACTTTTGACTTCCAGATAGCTAGGGCTTGCTTTATCAACAATCTGTGCATAGCCTTCAGGATTCACAAGATTCAATCCTTTAACAAGCGTGAGTCGGATGACGGTTCTCTTGAATTGTTCGAGCAAGGACAAAGATTGCATTAACCTTTCCCACGAATCATCGAACATGGGCAAAGCAGTCTTCCTGAGCGTTTCCTTGTCTGGTGCTGCAAGTGTTATGTAGAGCTGCGTTGGCTGTTGATCGTTGTCAAGAAGGCCTTGCAATCTTTCAGGAAGTGTGCCGTTTGATACAAGAAAAGCTGTCATTTTTCTTTTCAATATCTCTTCGACAAGCTCGCCTATCTTTGGATAGAGTGTTGGCTCGCCGGAGAGAGAAATGGCAACATGCTTGGGACGCATAGCGTAGTAGAATTTTCTGCTTTCTGTATTTGGGTTGCCGCCAAAGCCTTGCAACAAATCGCGCTGCGCTTCGATGCAACCATCCATTATCTCAGCTGGCTCGTCCCATTCCTGATCGCTCGAGGGCATTGTGTATCTGAGCGGCCTCCAGCAAAAAAGGCAATTCTCGCTGCAGACTAAAGCCGTAGGCGACATTTGTATGCACTGGCTTGACTCTATGCCATAGAATTTCTGCTTGTAGCAATGGCCCTTTTCATTCAGCGATGATTTGCACCAGCTGCATATCTTGACAGCAGAGTGTTTATGCTTACCAACAAATCTGTAACCAGCTTTTTCCATCTTTTCCATCATTTTCTGTTGGTAAGATTTAGCAGAATTCTGGTTGAAGATAACATTGGTTTGCATTTTACTAGTCTCTTTGACAAATACTTAAAACTTCTTCAATGAGTTAAATCTATGTCCTTTAAGCAGCAGCTTGCAAAAGCAACAGGGCTTAGGGCAAACATAATATCCAGTGGTTACCAAATTCTAGGCGACATAATGCTGCTGAAACTTCCTAATGCGAAGCCTTCTGAGAAAAAGAAAATAGCAGGAGGAATAATAAAGCTGCTACCATACATCAAAAGTGTTTGTGAAATAAAGGAAATTAAAGGTGAATTAAGACAGCCAAATATCAAGCTTATAGCAGGCGAACGAACAGAAACGATACATACAGAGAACGGTGTCAAGTATCATCTTGATGTCTCGAAAATCATGTTCTCAAAAGGAAATTTATCTGAAAGGCAGCGATTAATCAAAAAAGTAAAGCAGAATGAAACTGTAGTAGATATGTTTGCAGGTATTGGCTATTTCTCGCTGCCCATTGCTAAGCATGCCAAAGCAAAAAAGATAGTTGCAATAGAAAAGAATTTGGATGCTTTCAGGTTTCTAAAGAACAATATTCAATTAAACAATGTAACCAACGTACAAACTATATGGGGCGACTGCAAAGATTTTGCAAGGAGCGTAACAAACTTTGCTGACCGCGTAATAATGGGATATTTTCCGGGCACAGAAGAATTCCTCCCTTCTGCAATAAAGATAGCAAAAAACAATGCATCAGTACATTTTCACAACACATAGGCCACAAAAGATTTGTGGAAGAAGCCTTTGAAGCAAATAGATGAAGCCTGCAGTCAGCAATCATGCAGTTTTGAAATTCTCGAGAAGAAAAAGGTCAAAAGCTACAAGCCAAATGCCTTTCACGTTGTTGTTGATTTCAAAATCATCAAGGCATGATTTCGTCAAGATGATATGCGCAGTGGAAATCGTTAGTTTTTTTGGCCGGTCTTTTAGAGTTATATTTTGCTTTAAGCACTAGGAACTTTATTCCGCTGGCTTTGGCAGCCTTTAACACGTCCTCTCTATCGTCAACAAAAAGTGTTGTTTCATTGTCATATCGAATCTTTTTCTTCAACCTTTTCCAGAAGAGTTCTTCAGTTTTTGATTTCTTTATATGAAACTGGCTATAAAGACTGTCAAAATAAGGCTTTATTTTGGCATGAGAGAGTTTCAAATCTATATCACGTGGTTCACTAGCTGTCACAAGATAGGCTTTTTTCTTATTTCTTTTGAGAAATTTGAGAAATCTTATAGTATGAGGATGAAGTTTTATAAGATGCTTAAGTTGGTATCTAATATCCCATAACTGTATTCCAAATTTCTTTTCCCAGAAATCAACAGAAGACCAATCAAATCGTCCTTCCTGTTTTTTGTACTCTTTATTCAATATTTCAGATGCTTCTTTCATTTTTATTCCATTCTTTTTTGCATAAGCTCTTGGAAGAAGGGTACTCCAGAAATAGCCCTCATAGTGATGATCAAGAAGTGTGCCGTCCATGTCAAGCAAAACTGTATCTATATTGTTCCAATCGATCTTATTTCTTTTTGTTTGTTTCATGAATTATGCTCCAATCTACCAAGAGTTGCCATGTTAAGCATCTTCTTCCAGCTGGTCTTAAATTTGGGTTCTTCCAGCAAATACAATGCTATTAGGAACGTTAAGAATGATAGTATGCCGAATATCCAGCCGGTGATAGAAAAGCCAAATAGATCGAGTATGATACCCGTAATCAACGGTCCTACTACAATGCCTAAATCTGAGATGAAACGCATAACGCTGAAATTTTTGCTAGCTTTCTTTCTGGTTGTTATATCTCCGAGCATGGCAACAGACGAAACGAAGACTATTGAGCCGTAACCGAAAAACAGCATGATCAAAAGAAGATGTGTGTAGGTCGTTGTAAGAAGGAAACCGAATGCACTGAGTGTCAGTGCAAGTGTCGCCAAGACGATGAATATCTTCCTGCCATGTTTATCGGACATATATGCAGATAACGGTGCTGAGAGAAGGAACACTACAGCCGATATAGAAAGGATAAAACCTATTGAACTTACATCAAGTCCTATTACATCAGCTGCGAACAACGGAACTGCACTGTTACGGAAGCCTGCAAAAATAAGGTTACTAAGAAACATCACAAAAAACAGTCCATAGAGAGTTTTCTTGTAATTACCTACTTCTTTTTCATCATCTTCATTTTCAGATTTTATGGACTTAGTGGAAAAATAAAAATAAACTATTGCGATGCAGAAAAGTGACATGCCTGCATAGAAAAGAAAAACATTACGCCATCCAGATGAAGCTGCTATTACTCCTGCAAGCGAAGGTGCTGCTATCGCCCCGATTGATCTTGCAAAGGAATTCATCCCGAGCATCCTTCCTCTGTTTTCTTTTGTCGAAGCAACTGACAAAGAAACCAAGATGGTTGTTATACAAATGGAAAAACCAGCTCCCATGATTACCAGAGATAATAGAAAAACTATGAAATCTTTTGATAGTCCTGCAACTAAGGAGCCTGCAGAAAGTAGGATTATTCCAGCTATCAGAAGCTTCTTTCTGTTTATCCTTTCATACAAGTAGCCGGTAGGCAAAGATAGAATGAGTCTTGATATGGCGAAAGATGATAAAACGAATGAAACAGCCGTATAGCTTAACTGAAATTCATTCTTTATTTCAGGCAATATCGGTGCCATCATGGTTATACTGAAGGCTATGAAAAAAGTTGTGATGAATAATACACTATTCTCTCTATCCGGTATCTGAATTTTCATGAAATCTTTATATCCATCCTGTATTTGTTTATTCTGGGACCATAAGGAAGTACTTTTCTTACATCAACTATTTTATTTTTACGCTTGCCAATGATTTTTTTGATTTTCTTTTTCCATTCTGCAATCTTTCCTTCTTCTGAAAAGAAATAAAGATGGATGATGCCTTTCTTCTTCAGGCATTTAATCGCATCTTCAAGATAATTTATTGCTGTTTCAGGCAAAGGCAGTATAACTCGATCGCATTTGCCATAATAATCTTTTGCTTTCTGCTTAACGTTGCCATTAACAACATCGACATTGTCCAATTTATTCAATTTTACATTCTGCCAGAAATAGTCAACAGCGTTTCTGTTCAGCTCGATGCCTATTACCCTTTTGGGTTTTGCTTTCTTTGCAATGAGGGCGGCAAATGGTCCTACACCGGCAAAAAATACCATTACAACTTCTTTTTTGCCTATTTTTTCCACAATCCTTTGCCTTTCTGTCCCTTCCCGTGGAGAGAAGTAAACTTTTTGTGGATCAAGAAGCAGTCGGCAGCCATTTTCAATGTGAATAACTTCAGTATTCTTGTCGCCTTTTAGAATTTCATAATTCCTGATCCTGAATTCTCCATGTCTTGCAGAAGCTTTCTCAAGTACAGTTTTGACGTTTCTATGTTGCTTCATTATGGCATTTGCAATCAAGATCTTTCTTTTTTCAAGCTTCTCTGGTATCTCGACGATAGCAACAGCCTTTTGACGATTACCAATCAGTTCAAATGAACGGGGTACGCGCGATAGTTCTTTTTTTGTGAGCTTTATCCTGAGAAAATCTTTCAAAGACATGATAAGCTTAAATGTAGGCAAGTTTTAAATCTAGTCGTTTAGCAATGAAAAAGATTATAGCGATAACCGGCTTGATTGGCAGCGGGAAAAATGAAGCTGCTGATTACATAGCAAAATCTTATGGATTTGTTATTTTTGATTATGCCGACCTAATAAGAGACATGATGCGGAAAGAAGGCATAGAACCAGCAAGAATAAATATCCAAAACTATAGGTTAAAACATGGCAACACGTTCCTTGCAGATGCAATTGTAGAAAGGATAAGACAAAGTTCGTCCAAAAATATTTTGCTCACGCCGATAAGAAGGCCGGAAGATTATGAGATACCGAAGAAAGTGTTTAAGTCAAATGTAACCATGATACATGTTGTTGCAGATGAAAAGACAAGATTCAAACGCTTAAAAAAAAGAAACAGCCCGAGGGACCCAAAGACTTTTCAGGAGTTTAAACAGCACGAAAAAAGGGAATTCGAGATATTTAATTTTGATAAAACATTTACATATGCAGACTATACTGTTCAAAACAACGGCTCGCTAAAGGAACTGCGTAAAAAGCTTGACAAGATAATGAAGGAGATCATCAAATGAATATAATAATCATCGGCTCGCAGGGATCCGGCAAGGGCACACAAGCACGACTGATAGCTGAAAGATTTAGTATTGCACATATTTCTACAGGCGATATGCTAAGAGATCTAGCAAAGCAATCTACTGATCAGGGTTCTTACATAGATTTGCTGATAAGACAAGGCAAGTTGATACCTGATGCTATAGTCACTGATCTTCTAAGACAACGTTTGTCAAATGATGATTGCAAAAAAGGTTTCGTACTAGACGGCTATCCAAGAAATATAAACCAAGCAAAGTTGCTTGAAGATATAGCAAAGATAGGGGCTGTTATTTACCTTAAGCTCTCAGATGAAGAAGCAGTAAAAAGACTTGCAACAAGACTTGTGTGCCAGAAATGCGGCGAAATTTATGGCACAGTAAAACAGCCTGCGGAAGAAGGGAGATGCGATCTGTGCGGAGGAGATCTATACCAGCGAAACGATGAAAGCGAGTTTGCCGTACGCCGCAGATTGGAAATATTTCACAAAGACACAAAACCGTTGATTGACCACTACAGATACAAAAGACTTTTACATGAGATCAATGCTAACCAGAATATAGAACAAGTGTTCAGTGACATATCACTGATTATAGAGAATCTTTGATTACGGGGCTGAAACCACTATTCCATGCCTTCCAAGCGGCAGCTAAAGGTAAAGCTTACATAAATTAAAATAGAGTGATTAGCGTGAAAAAGAAAATGCCAAAGACAAAAACCAGAATGGCGCACAAAATGCGTCTATCAGACCTTGAGTGGAAGAAAAACCTTACTCGTGATCAATTTAACGTCTTGAGAAAAAAAGGCACAGAAATGCCTTTCATGGGGAAATTACTTCATAACAAGGGAAAAGGGTCATACTTATGCGCTGGCTGCGGAGCAGAAGTATTCTCTTCAGATAAGAAATTTGACTCTGGTACAGGATGGCCAAGCTTTTCTGATGCGATCAAGGAGAATATAACAACCAGAAAGGACAACAGCCAGTGGATGAGAAGAATCGAGGTTCTGTGCAAGCGATGCGGCGGACATTTGGGCCATGTTTTTGACGACGGACCCATGCCAACAAAAAAGCGCTATTGCATAAACTCTTGCGCATTAGATTTTAAGAAAAAATAAAAGAGAAAAAAAGATTACAAGTATGCCAAGATTGCACCCATCAAAAGACTTCTTAAACCTTACCAGAAGCTTCGCGATTTAAACTTCAAGTATAAAAAGAATTTCTAGCCTGTATGATATTATGGCTCTTCTCCAATCTTTGCTATCAATAATAGTTCTTATTGCTGTGATCTTCATAGGTTTAAAAATAATAAAGAATTTTGTCATTATTGTTATTCTTGTTGTTCTGTTAGCAGCCATTCTATATTATTTTGGATACTTGTTGCCGTTTTAACACTAAATAAAAGATGGGGTGTGTAAGTGGGAGCAGGAGCCATACGAGAAGTTAGGGAAAACAGAAACTTATAATCTCAACCTTAATGATGGTTAGAATAATGTTCTATGTCTACGTTTTGAAATGCAAGGATGGATCGCTTTATACCGGCTACACCAATGACCTGAAGAAAAGACTCATTATGCACAGAAACGGAAAAGCTTCGAAATATACAAGAAGCAGACTGCCTGTTGAAATTGTTGCTCATTGGTCCTTTAGAACTAAATCTGAAGCGATGAAGAATGAAATCATTTTCAAATCACTTTCTCTCAAAGAAAAGAAGAAGAAAATCACAAAGAGTTTACTTTAGCCTGTCCAAAAATTCGTAAAGCTTTTCTAGTATTTTTTCACGGCTTTCATAATCTGCAAGCTCTACAGAAATTCCCTTAAGATTCATTTTCTTTTTCTTGAGAAATTGAATAATTGCAAAAGGAGTGCATTTTTTCTTGACTGCTGAGCGTTGAGGCATCATGTTCTTCAGCGACATGTAGTAATAGATTGCTACAGAAACATCCCTAGCTGTAGCTCCTTTTAGCGTTTTCTTTACCTCTTCAGAGAATTCCTCGCCTTTTTTCATGAAATATTTGTCGTCTTCGTAAAACTGATAGTATGGCCCTATATCACTGTTGATAAATTTTTTCATGTGAGAGCTTGGTGGACAGAAATCATAGCCGCAGCCGATAGAGTGCAGCCATAGGATTACTTTCGTATACTTTACGTTTGATACATCTTCGTTGTTTGCAAGGTCGTCAATGAATTTCCACGTTTTTTCCTTTGTATCTAGGTCTTTAGCCAGACTTTCAGGTGTTATGTTATTGAGAAAGCGTGCACTGCCTTTGATAGAATAGCTAATCCTGAATATTTCTTTCTGGAATTCTTTCAGAACAAGTTTAATATCTGCGTCCTGAATCCTTGGCATACGCTCATTCAGCAGCTCTCCAACCTTGTCACGCCAATCTTCGCCTTTTATTGCTAGAACCTGTTCAAACTGGACAAGATTTTTGCTCTTGAGAAGTTTAATGATGAACTGAATATCGGGTTCGGAACGTTTTCCACCCATGAATATGACTGAAAGTAATTTTTCCCACAATTCTTCTTTTGTTTTTGGGAGTTCTGGCCGCTCTTTCATTGCTAAGGCTACAAGATCGTAGAATCCTTTTGGAACACCCATCTCTAGAAACTGTAACAGAAATCTTATTAATGAATATCTTTGACAAAACAACACTCTTAAATCTAGGATTGGATTATATTGTTATTTTATTGTTATTCGTTAGGGCTCGCAGCTGTGCTTGGCTGGTGGTTTGGTTCGGTGCAGGCTGATTGTAAGATGGGTGTTTGGGTTGTGGTCTGCTTCTTTGCAATCAAAAATTTCTATTTAGTCAAGGTGCTCTTCACCAGTATGTTATTAGCCCAGTAAAGTCCAGTTTCTCCAGAAGGAAGTATATCGTAAGTATAATCGTATGTGTATTGAATTAGTTCGGCACTAATCACACGCGATCCATCAGCCAAAGCGCCTGGCTTTATGTCGGCTAATAATCTTCCATCCGATAAGGGATGCCCTGGCGAGGCAAACAATTCGCGACCATCATCAAGTACAAGATGAACAACTTTGTGATAAATAGGTACCTCGACTTTCGTTGTTTTCAGTACTACAGCTGTTTGCTTATTGCCAAAAAATCAGTTGTCCATACAGCCATTCCAGGTTTTAGTTCCTTTACATTAACATGCCCGTTTGGCGTATCAATAAAAGTATCTCCGGATAGACAGATTGGACATCCATAAGGAGGCGGTTCACGGACAATCTTAGTAAAAGTTACTTTCTGACCAGTAAAATCAATACTTGTAAGTTTTACTGATATGC
>CAYJVV010000033.1:0-9753 GCA_964373755.1 uncultured archaeon
GACGGGCTTGAAAAAACACCATGGCGACGAAAGCAGCCATGATTACAGCAATCATTATAAGTACAAGAATCAGAGTTTGGAATATTGAAGATACATCACCTTTCATATAAATCACTTTGACAATTTATTTTACTCTATGCAAAATATTACTGACTGGACTTCTCCTTTCTTTGCTATCAAACCCGGATTTATTTTCAGCGCTTGACATGATGTCTGCGTTTTTACCGGATAAGCCTTCAAGAAGGATACAGAATTTTCTTGAGTGCGATATGTAATGAATGTGTTATCAAAAAAAACATCAGGCAGATATCTGCATTCTGTTATAGTTCTTCCAAAAGCTGCCTGACGACTTGACGTGCACATGAATTTCCTTTCTCCAAGCATCTCCTTTCTGTAAAGAGCAAACGTACAGTCACGAAAATCAGAAATCTCATTCTGGTCTGTAATAAGAAGTCTGCAGGATATTTCCATTTTCTGTACTTCGCCGAGCCTGTAAGCCTTCTCTGCCATGCAGGAAACTCTTGTTAGAAGATTTTCATAAACAGTCAGTGTGACCTTTGCTGGCTGTATTCCATTCTTCGAAACAGCAGCAGGGTAGCTTTGAGATACTGATAAACCATCCGTAAATATTTCTGGCTGGTAGCCAAAAGCCCATTCATCGTCTTTTGTCTTCACCTGCAGAAAATATCCAACACCACAGTGCCGCACAGGCTCCTCCAACCGTGAACCTTTCCTACCGTCAAGTTCTTTCGCTACAAAAACAGCACGCGGTACAACGAGGTTTGAAGTAAATATATTGTCAGCAATCTCTGCGTTCAGCCTTATCAGTGAATCTGTCTGCACAATAGGCCTTGTGCTTACAAATAATGATACAAGAATTAGGATTGTGCCCAAGGTTATAAGAATGCTGAATATGAATGCAAACTGTTCGCCAGGTGACATTATGTTCTCGCCCATTAACGGCACCCTCTTTGCTGTTCATCAATCAAAATTTTATCGCCGCAGCGTTTGATGTAGAATATTTTGTCCTCTGCTTTGTTACAGGATATTTTCTTGTTTTCAATTTCTATATGGCTTATGGCTTCTCTTACTGCGCTGCTCTTGTCCTGTGTAAGATTAATTACTCCACTAGCTATAGTCAATTCACACTCGCCTTTTGGCAGGAAAAATTTATGTGACGTGCCTGAAGGCGAAGCTTCAGCCACATTTATCAGACCAACTATCTGTTCTGTCTGAAGAAAAAGTGTTCTTTTTATGTACTCGTCTAGAGAGCCTGTAATCGCAGGTGCAAAAGCACCAAGCAGGATCAGAGTAATCATTAGCGTAATCATCGTTTTTGATATTATGAAGCCTTTCATACTCAGGATACCACCTATCTTCAAATGAAACCAGTAGACCACTAGTATTACAAGTGGTTTCCTGGTATCACAACCATCGTTTGAAAACGATGGTTGTTGATAAGGAAAATATGTGTCAAAGCAGTATATAATTATCCTAATTCATATCTAAGGCGCATTAGGATCGAAGCCGCGCGGTGTTGGTGCAGTCAGTGGTTTTATTTTTTCACCACTGCCAGGCCAGCTCCATATATATCTTCTTTCAAGAAAATCGTCTATAGAAGTTAAACCTGTCTCGACAGCTGATTTTGGTTTTAATGCAATGGATGGCTGGCTGCCTTGCACATATAGGTTTGAATTCTTCACAGGCGTGAAGCCAAACAGCCATGCAAGACTTTGAGTTTGAAAATCAGAAAATGTTGAAAGGCTCAAACCAGAAATCTTTTTTGTTGGGTCAGCTGTCCAGCAGAAGCCTTCAGGAGAACTTTTTACCAAGACCTTAAGGCAATTACCTTGGGGTCCTTGGACATTGGCATTCTGGACACCATCTATATTCTCTATACACTGGTAATGATCACCAGCCTTGATATATTGCCTTTCGCCTCGGCTGTTTACAGTGACATCGTATATCGGGTAGGACATCCATTTACTGCAAAGACTCTGACAAGTGACTTTCTGTATTTCAATATCTTGTGCGATGCACGGCGAAGCAAGATAAAAATCTGAAGACTTGTATGCTAAAAAGTTTTTGAATAACGGACCAAAAACATTCTCTATAAGCCAGTTCCCTGCTAAAGCTGCTGCTGCCCCTCCTAGTATAGGGTATCTTACAATCTTTGAAACAATTTTTGTTACCCCTGATGCTGAAACCCTTACAACATTTCCTATAGCAGCTGTGACGCCAGCTGCTCCAGCAACATAACCTGCTCCCACTAAAACCGCAGCCCCACCAATAACTTTTACATCGCCTAAAAGAACAGCTCTGTTCTCGTACTCGAGCTGCACATATTTTATGTCTCCGCAAGATTGAGGCAACGCAAGTCGTTCAACGCCGTTAGCTGTCTTCAAGCATAATGAATTATCTCCACAACTCCTGTATTTCAATGCTGTCTTTTCGAGCGCTGTAAGCAATGAGTAGCTTGAAAATTCAAATGTATTGTCGCGTTCCTTTGCCCTTGTATTTGTATTGTCTGAGACAAGATCTTTCCACTCTCCTGATCGGCTTATCTTTGCAGCAGCAAACTGTCTTGGTTCCTCATTCGGAATAGGGTTCAGCTGACTTGTCAAAACTATGTTGTTTACAATAATCTTTATCGGTTCTGTTCCTGTTGCTTTCACTCCTGCTTTGTCTGCAGATTCCTGAATCTGCTTTACAAGGCTTCTCTCGCCTTTGTACATTTCTCTTTCGAAATCGATATAATTTATAGGACCGCTGTCCGATCCTGCTTGCTTCGAGTAATCAAAAGGTGCAATGATGCGGTAATCAAAATCATGATAAACTTCCCATCCCACGGCTTCGCCAATTGGAAACGCTTCATAGTACAGTACATACTTAGGGTCTCCAGTCAGCTTTATGTAAGTCCTTGCAAGGAATCCTGGGATGTCAATGAGTCTATGAGCAGCTGTCGGATATGGTGTTGTCTGTTTGATAGAAAGTCTGTCTATCTTCACGCTTCCGCTTCCTGTAGCAAGCAGTGAACATGCTTCTCCCATCTTGCTGCGCAATAATTCTGCATTCAATCTTACAGAAGCGTATTCGTTGCCACCAAAAGCAGACAGTATGCTTGTCAGCAGCATTACGAAGAAAAGCAGCATGAGGACCATGATAAGTATTTCTGTAAGCTGTGGCGTGGCTGCCCCTTTTTTCATTGTAATTCCCTATGGAATTATGTCAAGCTGAGGTATTAAAAAATAATTAAGATGAAAAAAGTTGAATAAATTCATTTCGCACCTATGGTTGAAAGAAAATCGCTTACAGCTTTCGGGAATGAGGGGAATATGCTCTGGCCAAATGTGATCAGCGCAAGCAGCACTATAACCATGATTATAATTGATACAATCAGATATTCAATTCTCATTAGATAATTACCTTTAATCCAAAATAAATAGCTTAGATGCTAGCGCAAAAAAGAGCCTATAAAACCTCCGATTATTGAGATAATATTTTCTGCCGATCCTTTATTCAGAAAGAGCAATGATATAGAAAATATTATAACTACAATAACTATGATAAGAGTAAACAATATACTCAGTGGTATCCCAAGCATCGTTTCTGGCACTTCAGTCACCTAGCATACAAATTCCTTCTGGCTCAGCACAGCTATGTCAGGATTGTCGCAATTACTCGTTTGGCAGTTCTTAATCACGGCTGTCCTGTATCTTCCCAATCCTTTTTCACAGTCCTCAGAGAAATCTATTATTTGGAATTCTCCTGCTTTTAGTGTTAAATCTCTGGTTTCCTTAACTAGTGGAATTTGCGGTAGACCTGGATTTCTCTTGCAAAATAAAACAGCTTTTACTTTATCAGTAACTGTCCATTCAGCTGTGCCAGTATTCTTCACAGTTACTTTAACGTCACAAAGCGTAGGACTTTTCGAAACAGATTCTACTGACAACAGTTCTGTTATTTCACTAGCAGTTGAAGGTGTTCCAGACGATGTTGTGTCTACGCAGCTACCTTCTATAGGGAAACTTTTTGTGTCCAGTACAAACTGACCGCATTCCTTTACAAAATCTTCGAATTTAGGATTACTTTTTACAAGATTCATACATTTTTCATCGTCAGCTAGCAAAGAGACTAGGAAGCTTTGTCCTTTCTTTGGTATGCTTGTTGTTATGCTTTCCGATGTTATAGTAACTGTGGAACTTTCTGCACTTTCCAATGTAATTTTTTGATCAGTTGCTCTGTAAACTTTTCCATCGTAAATGAAAACAGGGATGATTTCTATTCTTTTGTTTTGAGCAGGCCTACCAATTTCTGCTGATAGCTTAATTGAGAATGATACGCCTAAATCCACACGTGTACAAGGTTTTGCAGTGATAGGTATTTTATTAGCTGGCTTCCATTTCTCGAAGGCCGTTTTTATGTCTGCAAAAGTGTCTGTTGCCATAAAAAATATGATGCCGAGTGTAAGTACTACAATTATTACAACAGTTGTGATATTAAGTACAAACATCTAATCATCTCATAAAAATCCTGCAGGCACACAGCCACCAACATTATAGTTTTCCCTCGTCAGGTTATAAGGTTTTGACCCCAGAAACTTTTCCGCACACGCTGGCGTGTAACCTGTCTGCTTCCAGCATGTATCCTGAGAGTCGCTGCGCCAAAAATTTATTGTTGCTGAATCACTGTATTCCCATCCTTCGACTTGTTTGTTTGCTTGGGCAAAGAAAGACAGAGGTCTTGAATTACAGTTACCTGATTTATAATCCAGGATTTGCAGATCGACACGAGCTCCGCATAAAACAAGTGTTGTCTTGCATTTATCTAGGTCTTCTTTGCAGCTTGTCAAAGAAGCCTTAGCCGATTCTGTTTTACACTGGACAAAAAAATCTGTGTAGCAGTTTTCCTGAGCGATTGCAGAGATTACAGTACCTAATGGTTTAAATTGCCTGATCGCTGTGATTTTGTAGTTATTGAGCACAAGCGACTGTTTCACTTCTAAATCACCGATAGAAACAGGCGCATCAGGGTGCATCAGTGTTGGTGCTGTACCACTCAAATCAAATTCGAGTTCGCCGAAAGGTTGTGTTACACCTTTCGTCAGCGTAATTACTTTTTGCTGCGTGTCTCTTGCGACTGCATCTTTGAAACTGAGAGTAGCGAAAACAGCCATTTGTTTTGCCTTGTCGTCTGCAGGAAGACCTTGAAAATACGCCTCAAGTCCTGTCACGCGGAACTTGTAATTGTATGGTGTACCTTTTATGCAGCTTTCCAGTTTAACATTAGGTTCTCCTTGCACCTGCACAACACGTGATATACGGCCTAAAAGGTCTTTTTCTATGTCTTCTTGCTTGGCAAATATAGCTTCTGCTGGTCCATAAAATACAACAAGTGTTAGTGTTAGCGTTATCAAGACGATGATTATCATCACCGGCGTACCAACAGCTATTTCTGGCATTAATTAATTATGCGCCAAAGATGTATATATAATGGAACAAGAAAATAGTCTTTTTTGATAATCAGCCGCCACCGGACAACAGGTTCCATAATGCTTGAGATAGACTAGTATCTTTTAGGAAATACGGGGCTACCAGCAGCAACAGTGCAAGGAGTGCAAGTATGATTAGTACAGATATAACGACATAACCGCCTTCTTCAACTATTATTGCCATATAAATCACTTGAACTCGGGTCGTATTTGTGGCGCGTAAGCAGCAATTGCTTCTTTTGCAAACATCAATAAAAGCACCATTATGAACAGGAACATTAACAGGGCTATAAGCATCTTATATGTTGGTTTCATATGTAATTTTCTACATTGACTAGTTTTTATTCTTGCTAAAATGTCGCTGTTATCAGCGGCGTGAATACTGCCAGCGTCACAAAGAGCGCGACCATAAAGACAATGAAGCCGATGAGCACGCTCTTGCCCATGGTGTTCTGCTTGCCTAATTGATCTTCTCCATTCTCGATGCCGTTTATGAAGAAGCCAAGTATTAATGCAGTTTCGATAAGATAAACGCCGACAATGACAACGAACTGGAATGGCGTTATGCTTATCGCTCCAAATTGAGCCACAAGCGGAAAATCTGTGAAGCTTGTACTGGCAAGCCTTGCTGAAAGCTGGCCCAGGATCCTGATTATAATTATTGCCATGGTTACAATGACGCCTGAAATTAATGGCGACAGGAAATACGCCTGGAACTTAAGTGAATTAACTGTCTCGCTCAATGATTCCTGTACCTCTTCTTGGGTATCGTGCAGGCCCTTCAAGTATTGAGACACAGAGAGCATGGCCTGCGAAGTTGTTTCCACGCCCTTTTTCGATGCCTCAACAACTGTACGCATCACTGATTTTATCAGCCTTGACGGATAGAACCTTATCGCGCCATATTCCTTATTGAAAAATGCTTCTGAAAATGTCATGCCCATTGTCTTCATATTGTTTAATGCTCGAGCGAAAAGGTCCTTGATTGCTAAGTTGCCTACACGTTTCATCGAGCGTTCCACAGAAAGCTCAACAGGTATGCCTGTGGATATGTTGCTGCCTAACTGAAATAATGCTTCAGCAAATTCTGTTTCTATTTTCCTTGTCTTGTCCCTGACTTGCATTCTTTGTGAGCTTAGAAGCAGAAAGTAAAGACCAAGGCCTATAGCAATGCCGCCAATAATTATTGCTCCGGCAAGTATGCCTTCCTTGTCGATCTGGTGATAAAGGAATCCTAAGGCGATTATCGAGCCGCCCACAACAAAAGCAAAAGGAAACGCCGACACAAATTTTCTACCAAGCCTGAATTTTCCCTTTGGAGGTATATTTGGATTTTCCATTAAGTCGATCTTGCTGAATGTTGCAGGCCTTTTCTCGAGTATGTTTGATATCACAAAAAACAGCACTATGGGCAGCAGTACATCATAACCGATAAAGAGCAAGGATGCATCAACGCCAAGGAACACGGCCACTATCGGAAACAGCACCAGGCCTAGCACAGGAAGTATGATGCCCATTGCATGCACAACCATAACAGGCATCTTCAGGTCCTGATTGAAGTGTCTTGCCTGCTCTCTGCTCCCTTTTAGTATGACCTCTACCGCTTCATTGAGCATCCTTTCGCGCGTTGGGCCTATTTGATGTAGAGAAGCTACAAGAAGTTCCATTGCTTCGAGGAACTCCCTATTTTTTTGCCACTTCTTTGAGTATTCAAAGAGCGCATCCTGCATGCTTACATAATTGCCGACTTCAACATCCCAAAGCAGTTTGCGTATCTCATAAGAAAGCTGTCCAGACATATTTTCTGCAGAGAATTTGACAGCGCCTTCAAGGTTGGGCATATTTCGCATATACATTGCCATGTACAAGATAAGCGTGACTATTTCAGAACCGGCATTCATCTCATACATTTTCTTGATGTGCAACGGGTATATGTACAGGTAATAAACAAAAGGCAGTACAAGAACCATAACTATCAGGCCTGAACCAAGGGTAAGTCCAGGCAGGCCAAAGAGAAGTTTGAGTGCAATAAGTATTAACGTTGGAAAGACCACTGCAAATGCAAAGAGCATGGTAAGAGATGATACCTGCGTTGGCGTGACTTTCAGATGAGCAAAGTTAATAGCGTCCTGCAGTGTTTTTTCTGTTTTTTTATCCGGCTGGACCTTCATTATCTTTTCAGCAGAAATGCACAACTTCTCATAGATAGTCCTTGGAAGGCTCGATTCCCTCTCTTCCTCACGGAAAATCTTGTACTCTCTTGATAGCACCGAATATTGCCGCTTTTTTTCCGGCTTTGCCATAAGATATCTTTTATTTTGCGATATATAAGATATTTCATTTAGGAGAGAAGGTTGATACGTGCAAAGAGCAAAGCTCTTCTCGCAGAAACCATATGTTTCTGGAGACTCAGGAAAGCCTGCTTTCCTCGAGTTGACGCGTCAGAGAACTAAAAGTTCTCTGCACGAGGAAGAGAACCTAGGTTCTCGACTTATTTAGTATTTTTTCCTCAGCCAGCTGTACCATTTCTCGTAGACAAGCTTGTTGTCCAAAGACCCTGTCTCTTCCTTTACCTCGTTGCTTATAAGGTGGAACATTGAATTTGATTCTATAACAGCCTGTGCCTCAAGGACATTCACGTTGTTTTTTGCCTTTGAGTAATCCACAATCGATTGCAATATCTTTGCCCGCAGGTTTATGTTTTCCCAGACAGAATCCCAGTTACCCTTCCATTCCCTTATACGCGAAGCTATGTCGTTAAGCACTTGTGATTCACCAGTCAGCAAAGTTTTTGTGGGTTTTAGCATATCGTCTTTCGCTGAGTATTCAAGAAGATTTACAAATCCGCCTTCATCTACAGGATCCGTTTTCCAATGTTTTCTCACTTCAGTTACCTCTACAATCCTGCGGAACGATGTTAGTCCGTCCGGCGAGCGCAGCATATTTGCAATAATAATTATATCTGTGGCCTTGAAACTTGTTGTAGGTACGTGAAGGTCATTAACTATCCTGTCAAAAACGCCGTAGGCGCTGTCACCATGTATTGTACCTGCCACAACATTTGCCAGTGCACCGATACGCATGGCCTCATAAAGTGCCAAAGCTTCTGTGGATCTGACTTCACCGACAATAAGAGCGGAATCTCCTAATCGCAAAGCTGTGCGCAGTGCCTCTTCTGCTGGAAGTTCTGTTTCTACCCTGGTTATGACACTTCGTGATTTCAATCGTTCTATATTGTATCCCAACTCACGCAATTGTTCGATAGGAAGTTCTATAGTATCTTCAACAGAAATAATTCTTACCTTGGACATTATCTGTGCCATGCATGCACCGAGAAACGCTGTTTTTCCAGCACTCCTTGTTCCTGCTACAAGAAGTGTTCTTGAGCCATCAATGAGGAACCAGAGAAGCCCTGCTGAAAACGAATCTATCATGCGGTTGTTTATGAACAATGGAAACGTCCAAGGCTTGTCACGGTGGCGGCGCAAAGCAAATCCCAAGCCTTCAGGCGATAGTGTTCTTGTGATTGCTGCAACCCTCGCACGGCCACCAGGTGCAGAAAGCTCTGTATCAAGCACTGGATTCGCTTCATCCAGTGGTCGGCCGGATTGCAATCTGAATCTGGTTGCCCATGATTCTGCATCTTCATGGCTCGGGATGATGTTTGTTTCACATTCCTGATGAACGCCATGATAGATGTATATTGGTGCCGCTCCTACTGGGGAATTGACGTATATGTCCTGAATGTTCTCATCCTCTAAAAGAAGTTCCATTGTCCCAAGTCCTGCCGTATATCGTGTCAAAATACCTGCCAGCTCTTTCAGCCTTGATTCCTGTATGCGGGTTCCTGATCTCGAAAGGTCGCGCAGCATGTCCAGACCTATGCGATACAAATTTTCTCTTACTTGTTGAGGCTCTGCAAGCTCTGTTTCTCTTGGTTCATGACGGCCTATCATGCGCCGTGCCGTATCCAGCATGATATACTCATCTTCTTCTAGCCTGAATTCAGGTGGTATCAGGTGATAAACTTTCCTTATCTTTCCCTTGATTCTGTATATCTCTACCTCGCTGTCACCAACGCGATACCGTTCTATAAGTTCTCCGTTTGCCGGCGGGAGTGTCATGTAATGAGTATACATGAAATTCGGTCTTACCGTGGGATGAAACATAACCCTGTAGAGCTTCCTTTTCTTATGCTCAGCCAAACGGTCATTATCGAATATTATCATTTCACAGTTGTCAAAAAGTCTATGCATCTCCAG
>CAYJVV010000034.1:0-9579 GCA_964373755.1 uncultured archaeon
ATGTTTAAAGTTTCCTGTTCTGAATATTTACAGTGATACAATGCCAGAAATAACCACAAGAGATGAATTGAAGACGTATCTAATGAATAGCGCAGATATAGAAGGTGTAATGCCAGAATATGCAGTTGAATTTAATAGCCTTATTCAATGTAAGGAGCCAGCAGATGATGTTCTAGATACATTATTCCAACTGATAAAAGAAGAAGGAGCTAATCCTTATCATCTAAAGCTTGCTTATTTTTGTGGTATGCATCAACTAGCAGAAGCAGCATTACCTGAAGTAAAAGAAATGTCAAAAGAACTCTCATCTATATTAAACAGATTAGGCAGGCCTAATGACAAACCTTATTGCTAAACCTCTTCACCCATTTTTTCGCCCAAATAACTATAAACAGCAGTCTTAGCAACTTTCAGTCCTAGCAATGCACATTTGATGCGTACTGCGCTGATCTCGATGCCTAGCATTGCAAGTACATCTTCTTTTCCAAGCTTCTTTACTTCTTCAATAGATTTGCCTTTCAGTTGTTCTGTGAGCATGCTTGTCGCTGCCTGTGAAATCGCGCAGCCTCTGCCAGAAAATTTAATATCAGCAATCTTTCCATCCTCTATCTTTGCAAATATCTCTATTTCATCACCACAAAGAGGATTCAAATCCCTTGAATGTGCGTTAGCGTCGCTAATGCTGCCATGATTCCTTGGATACCTGTAGTAATCAAGTATCACTTCCGTATACATGTCGAACATGATTATCAGTTTTTGATTCAGCAGATATATTCTTTAAGCTGCCGTTCGCTTTTAATGTAATGCATGCCGGAATCACTAAGGATTTGAAGAATCTGTCAAACGCTGAGAAAGCCAAGATACTCTCAGGCTTCTTCAAGACTGGAAAAGGCCAGTACGGCGAGGGAGATATTTTCCTAGGCATCTCAGTTCCACAATCGCGAGAAATTGCAAAGAAATATAACGCAATTGATTTTATAACAATCAAAAAACTTCTTGAAAGTAAGGTACATGAACATCGTCTTGTTGCTTTAATCATACTTGTCGAGAGGTTCAAGAAAGCCGATGACATTAATAGAAAAGAAATATTCCAATTTTACTTGAAAAATAAATCACATGTGAACAACTGGGATCTTGTAGATCTGTCAGCCGACAAGATCGTGGGAGAATATCTTTATGATAAAAACAAAGCTTTGCTTTACAAATTAGCTAAATCAAAAAACCTATGGGAAAAAAGAATGGCCATAGTTTCTACATTCGCATTCAACAAGAAAGGGAAACTCGATGAAACTTTCAGGATATCAGAGTTATTATTGAACGACAAACATGATCTGATTCATAAGGCTTGTGGCTGGATGCTTCGTGAAGCAGGAAAGAAAAATAAGAATAAGGAGGAAGTTTTCCTGAAGAAGCATTACAAGAAAATGCCTCGCACTATGCTTAGATATGCCATAGAACGCTTCGATAAACAGAAAAAAGAATTTTACATGAGAAAATAATTAGGATGGAGTAGCTCTTACATCTTGAAAATATGGAAATTAACTAAAGTATAATCATGGTGGACGGGGGCCCTTATATGTCACACAAGGACTGTATATGTCCCAAGGACATTTATTATCAAATCTTATTGAAAAATTTTTAATATCACTATTACCGACTTCCAGAATCTTATCACAGGTTTGCCACAAATCTCTAAGACATTGTTCACTCCTTACTTCATACCAAGACATAGAACCGGTAAACATTGATAAGTTAAGTTCATCTTTCTTAATTTCATCAATAATGCAATAAACACCTGAAGATAAAGAAATCTGGAAATTTCCAGCATTGTCAGATTCGAACTCTCTGATCATCGGTTTTGATGGGATATTGACGTTGCCTTGCCGTACATAGAGCTCCTTATTCAGAAAAGGCTTCTCTTTAGCAAGCTCTGCTTCAAGTTCAGGTGGAGGGGCAGCACCACCACAATACGAGTCTGTTCTAACAATTATCCCAGACACGTTTCTCAAATTTGTATTTGATAAGGTATTTTGAGGTATAAAAATAAAACCCATCACAACAATTACAAGAATTAATGGCAGTAAAATTATTTTCGGATCCATATTTTACTATTCGATTGTCTTAATTTAAATAACTGATAAGATATTTATCAGAGCCTGAAAATCTTTCTCGCCTCTTCCAGCGCTTCGCAGAGCTTGTCTATCTCTTCTTTCGTGTTATAGATGTAAAAGCTAGCCCTTGTGGCAGCTGTTATGCCCAGCCTCTGCATCAGCGGCATAGCGCAATGATGACCGCTGCGCACAGCAATTCCGTGCTCGTCAAGAACGCTTGCAAGGTCATGCGAATGCACGTCTCCAAGATTGAATGAAATCACTCCAGCCCGCTTGTGCGGGCCATAAATAACAAGGTCTTTTATTTCACTTAGCCTTTTCATAGCGTATTCAGTCAAAGCCAGCCCATGCTGCCATACGTTCTGCATTCCCAGCGCGTTCAGGTAATCAACTGCGCTACCAAATGCAATCGCGTCAGCAATGTTTGGCGTTCCTGCTTCGAACTTGTAGGGCAGATCATTCCATGTCGTTTCATGCAACTTTACTTCCTTTATCATATCGCTTCCACGAAGGAAAGGTTCCATATCTTGAAGCAATTCTTCCTTGCCGTAAAGGCATCCAATGCCTGTAGGAGCAAGCATCTTGTGCCCGGAGAACGTTGCAAAATCACAGTTTATTTTCTTCACGTCAAATGGCATATGCGGTATGCTTTGCGCAGCATCGAGCATGAACAGCGCTCCAGCATCGTGAGCTATTCTGCCAATCTCTTCAACAGGATTTATTGTTCCTAAAACATTTGATACATGCGACACAGTTACGAGTTTTGTATTATTTGTTATTAATTCATTCAATTGACCCATTTTCAGGTTGCCATCCTTATCGATGTCAATAAACTTCAGCTTGATGCCTTTCTTCTGCGCAAGTTGCCAAGGCACTATGTTGCTGTGGTGTTCCATGACAGTGGAGATTATTTCATCTCCAGGCTTCAGTTTGTCAAGCACAAACGAGTGCAAAACGATGTTAGCAGCCTCGCTGCCGTTTTTCACGAATACAATTTCCTTGAATTTAGCATTGATGAAGTCTGCAATCTTTTGCCTGGCATTATCGTAAGCATTAGTGGCTTCTACACTTAGCGTGTGTACAGCCCTATGCACGTTAGCATTGTATTCTGTGTAGTAATCAGTCAACGCATTGATGACTTGCAAAGGCTTCTGCGCAGTTGCAGCATTGTCAAGATAAACAAGCCTATTTCCTTTGACAACTCGCTCAAGAATCGGGAAATCCCTCCTTATTTTATCCACATTTAATTCTTGTGTTTGTATTCCGTCCATTTTTTCACCTTTCATTCCACTTACTTTCGATCTTTGACATCACATGCATTCTAAGGCTCTCTGCCATTTTCATAGCAGGTTCAAGGAAGCCAAGGGCGATCATCTTCCTTGCTTCCGGCTCATCAATGCCGCGTGTAAGTAAATAAAAAATTTGCTCCTCATCCATATGGCTAACAGATGCCGAGTGACCTGCTTTCACTTCCTTTGTTTCTATCTCCAGTGCTGGCACAGGATCTGCTTCAGCTCCTTTGTCCAAAATAAGAATATGTTCTGTCAGAAATACATCGGAACCTCCCGCCTGCTTTTCTATTCTAACATTCCCGTGCGGGGCAAGTTTTGCTACATCTTTCAGCGCACCCCTGACATCAGATCTGCTTTTTGTGTTCCGTGCCTTGTGATTAACAAGTGAAAAAGAATCAAATTTCTGCTTGCCTGTTCCAAAATAAATATCTGTTGTTGATGTTTCTGCGCCTTCTCCATCAAGATCAATTTCATTCCTTGCATATGTGTTCTCTGAGCCGAAAAAAGCTGTTCTCATATCGAACAAACTTCTTGCTTCGCATGATACATGCCTTTTTATGCACGCATTCGCCTTGTCAAGATTTTGTACAGACAGTAGTTCTAATGAAGAATCATCCAGTGTTTTGATGATAGTTACTTCATTGTATTGCCCTTCACCTTTTCCTGTAATCTCTTTGATTATCTTCACTTTTGAATTTCTCCCTACGATTATGATATTCCTACTCACTACCGACGCCTGCTGTCCAACAATCATCATGTGATAAATCGGCTCCTCAATTATTGTATTATCAGGAACGAGAATGAAAACGCCAGAATTGAAGAATGCGATGTTTGCAGCCGCCTGCTTGCTTGTTGGCTTTTCAAAACGTACAGCAAGTTTTTCATCCTGCAATGCATCTTTTATGTCTTTGATAATTATTTTTTTTGCAATATTCTCAGGTAACTTTATTTCTGTTTGTGAATCATATTGCACTACTGTTGCAGCATAACCTGAATCATGATTTTCGCTGTCGACAGGTTTTGCAGCAGGAATAACAACATATCTCACTGTCTCATCTGGAAGTACAGCTAAAAGATCCTCAGCTTCTTTTCTCTTTTCTTGCAGCCATTGTGGTTCTGTCATAAATTATCATCTTTTCATGTAACAAATATCTGTGCCAATATCGTACATTGTTACTTTTCCTTCAGTTAGAAGTATTTCCAAAGCAGCATCAATATCCATATGATCTTCAGGATGTAAGCTGTATCAGTCTCGAATTTCGTTTTCTGTTTTCAATCAGTCTTTTAACAAACCTAGAATTTTGTATGCCAATGCTTCTGGTTTTTCTTCTATCATATCACACACCATTGACATTACCCAACTGCGCCTGCAGCAGCCATTTCAAGTTGTATCAAGCGGTTGAACTCGATTGCGTATTCCATAGGAAGTTCTTTAGTGAATGGCTGGACAAAGCCCAACACGATCATTGCAAGCGCTTCGCTTTCGCTAAGTCCGCGTGCCATAAGATAGAAAATCTGTTCTTCACCTATCTTGCCTACTGTGGCTTCATGCGAGATAGTTGTGTCCTCTTCTTCGATCTGCATGTATGGATAGGTATCGCTTCTTGATGCTTCGTCAAGCAACAGAGCATCACAACGGACATTTGATTTCACACCAGTAGCATCTTTTGCAACCTTCACCAAACCACGATATGAAGTTCTTCCGTTATCTTTACTGATTGATTTTGAAACTATTGTACTTGTAGTGTTCGGCGCTAGATGAATTACCTTTCCGCCTGCATCCTGATGCTGGCCTTTTCCTGCGTAAGCAACTGAAAGTATGTCCGCCCTTGCTCTCGGGCCCACCATGAAAACGCTGGGATATTTCATAGTAATCTTACTTCCAATATTCGCGTCTAACCACTCTACATATGCATCATCGTAAGCAAATGCACGCTTAGTTACAAGGTTGTAAACGTTGTTGCTCCAATTCTGCAATGTCGTATATCGCAATTTTGCTCTTGGCATAGCAATTAGTTCCACAACTGCTGAGTGCAATGAATCACGAGAGTATACTGGGGCTGTACAGTTATGAACAACAACACCATTTGCAACATAGCTTTCGTCATCTTCAACACTAAAATTGAAAACAGGAACGTTTTCTACCTCTCTTTCAGAGAGATTTTTAATTGGAACAAAAGCATATTCTTCAGTTATATTTGCATAAGATTTTGCAGTAAGTGTGCGTAATTTCTGGAATGCTATTTGTCTACCAACAACTACTTCAGTTGAAGGAAATGCTTCAATAGTTTCAGCAAACGCTTTGAGAAAACTACCACCAACATAAACGCAGTACATAGTTTTTCTATTACCGGTTCTATTTTGTTTGTTAATGCTGCCAAAGATGTCCAAGCGTAGTAAAATATCTCTTAGATTTTTGGCAAGGATTGGTGAAACAGTATTCATTCTAAACATTCTTTTAATTCCCCATGAATATTGATGCATCATGAAGCTTCCGTCTCCACGCCAGAACCCTTTTACTAATTCGCGTTGTTTCTCTGGCTCTTCTTTAAGAGCCCATTCAGGTAATCTTTTTCCAGTTGCTCCTTTGCTAAATTGTGATTCAAAGAATCTTACTGCAGCCGTTGAGCTTAGTATCAATGATATTCCATGTTTGTATGGTTTCATCTCAATAGGCTTCTTGTTAAAATATCTTTCTAGAAGTTCTTTCACGTCTTCAATATACTCTCTTTCATTTTCGTTGAATGTGAAATTAAGATAGTGACCTTGTGAGATGCTGCCTTCTGATAAATAATATCCAATAAGACGGAAAAAATCAGCGTCAGTTTTCACAGTAAGGTTCATATCTTTGAAATTATGTCTTCCTGCTCCTATTTTGATTGTAAATGTTCTTTCTTCTTTAGAATCTACAGTTCTATCTATTGGTATTGCAATATAATCTCCTTTCTCAAGCTTACTTGCTTCTAGCCACTCAGGTGACCAACCTGTATTCTTGTATTCATCTTTTTGCCTTTTGACTGTCAGGAAAGGATGTTCAGTAGTTACTTCAATCTTCTCAGTTGTGTCGCCAAAATAGTCTATTGTAATAAGTTTTCCTGTATAAGGTCTTACTTGCGTGTGATAAACTCTCTTGTAGTGTACATTATGAGTTAAAACCATGTCATCAACAGCTACCTCTTCGACAGGTTTTATACCATTAGATGTTATTACTGGAGCTCCTTTTGTGAAGCAACCCTCCAAATAATGCAACCTCGAATCTTCATCTGCGATGATTAGCGTACGTTCAAATTGTCCGAAGCTTTCTGAATTAATCCGGAAGTAAGCTTGCAATGGCATACTCACTTCGACTCCTGGCGGAATATAAATGAATGAACCACCTGAAAAAACAGCCGAGTTGAGAGCAGCAAATTTATTATCCTCTGGCGGAATTATTGTGCCAAAATGTTTCTTGAATATCCCTTGCACGCGTTCGACATGTTTTTCCTCATAGCCAAGTTCCACAAGTTCCTGTTTCTTTTCCGGTATCAAAGCTTGATCAGGAGAAATAAACATTACGCCTTGTTTTGCAAGGTCTTCTCTTATTTTATGATACACGGATTCAGATTCATACTGAGCTCCTACGCCGGCAAGAAACTTTCTTTCAGCTTCAGGAATGCCTAATCGCTCAAATGTATTTCTTATGCCTTCAGGCACCTCTTCCCATGTATTGCTTTGCTTTTCCGTCGGTTTAACGTAATAAACAATCTTGTCGAAATCTATGACAGATAAATCAGCGCCCCACGTCGGCATCGGCTTTTTGAGAAATACATCAAGCGCGTGGAGCCTAAACTTGAGCAACCATTCAGGCTCGCCTTTTGTGCGCCAAATCATCTCTACAACTTCTCGTGAGAGTCCTGGATTGGCTATGACAACAGCATTGACTTCGTCCCTGAAACCATATTTAGTCCCAAAGTCTTTCCTAAGGTCAAGCAAATTTGTTTGGTCAGTCATTTGTCATCTCTCCCAATAGTCAAGAAGTTTGCAGCCAGCCGTAGCCTTTTTGTTCTAGTTCGTGTGCAAGTTCCTTGCCTCCGCTTGCTGCTATCTTGCCGTCAATTAAAACATGAACATAGTCAGGCTGAAGATAATTCAATATTCGCTGGTAGTGAGTTACTACAAGCGCGCCGAAATTCTGGTTATGCATGCTTTTTATTGCCGTAGCCACAGCCTTCAAGGAATCAATGTCCAATCCAGAATCTGTTTCGTCGAGTATAGCTATTTGTGGATTAAACATCATCATCTGCAATATTTCTGCGCGCTTTTTTTCGCCGCCTGAGAAGCCGACATTGAGATATCTGTCCACAAAAGACTTATCGAGATCCAACACTGCGAGTTTCTCCTCAAGCATTTTCTTGAAATCAGCAGGTTTGATAGGCTGGGAATTGAATTTCCTGTATGCGCTGAACAAGAAATGTGCGAAACTAATGCCCTGTATTTCCATAGGATATTGAAAGGCTAGGAACAGACCAAGCTGTGCACGTTCATACGGTTTCAGCTGAAGCAGGTTTTTGCCATTAAATAATACTTCTCCGCTTTCGACTTTGTATCTTGGATGCCCAAGCAGAACATTGGAAAGTGTGCTTTTTCCTGAGCCATTAGGTCCCATCAAGGCGTGGATCTCGCCTTTTTTTACATTAAGGCTGACACCTTTCAGGATCATTTTTCCATCAACGCTCACGTGAAGATTTTTGATTTCAAGAGTAGTCATAATATCGCCACTTTCAATTATTTCTTCTCCCCTTTGCTGTGGATGTAGTGATCGCAGCGCTCGCAGGCATAATCATGAAAGATGCCGTAGAATGTCTTCACAAAAGCAAGGCATGTCACGTTCATGATCCGGCTGCCTTTCTCAGTTATGTTGTACACAATCTTTCTCTGTTGCGTTTCGCGTTCCACAAGCTCCAGCTCTTCAAGACGCTGCATTGTAGGATATAAAGTGCCTTGTGTCATTCTGGTCCCGCGCAAGACTGTAAGCGTCTTCATAAGCTCGTAGCCATGCGTGCTTTTCCTGCTCAAAAGCCAAAGAATCTGTGTCTGTAGTAGACCCAACTCAATTTCGCTCAATTTTGTAATCTCAGCAGTTTCAGCTGGAATTACGTCAGTTATTACAGGAAGAGAAATGCGCTCGTTTTGTTCAGCACTATGTTTTCTGTCAGACATATCTGTTATAATAGGTACTTGTTTATTTAAAGATTTTTAAAAGTTGTGAAAGGTTTGGGTTGCATTTAATATTTCAATGGATCAATCCTTTTGATCAAGTCTATTTTATCCCTGATGTTTTGTATTTAGACGTATTTTTGTTTCCTTTGTATGATCTGCGATTACATCCACTTCGCGTTTTGCGGTGTTTCTGCGTAGCACTTCTCGCGGTACTCGCAATACCTGCACATCCACAACGTCTTCCTGTCGCCACGAGCCTCAGGTTCTGGTAATGTATCTTCTTTTATCGATTTATGCAGAAGCTTGAAGCGTTCAATTATCTCTTTTGCCTTGTTTTCGTCGTATTTGATTTCGAATATCTTGCTTTGCAAATTCTTCTTGTCTATGTAGAGCAGTATGCCGTTGTGAACGCCAATTATGTGCATGTAGAGTTGCAACTGCACAATGTTGTGAGGCTGGGCTTCTCTGATATAGCCGATGTCCATAGTTGACTTGACTTCAACCAGCACGTTCTTTCCGCTGGCTTTTATAAGGATCAGGTTGTCAACGCGGCCTGAAATCAAGAAATCTTCTATTTCCTGTTTCACCGGAAACTCGCTTTTGAGCAGCTCGATATCAGGGTTTTTCTCACTTTTCAAAACCTCAACAACAAAGTCGTGCATTATGTTGCCGACTTCAAATATTTTTATCAATTCTGGCTTCAGTTCCAATGGATATTTGTAAGTGTACCAAACCTTGCGCAGGCAGTTGCCTATCTCGCTAGGATAGTATTTTCCCGAGCCTTTTGGTTTGTGCTCTTTCTTCAGGTGATTATCGATCATTTTGTTAAAATCTATCATAAACTTCACCTAGATTTTAATGAAAGAAAGCAGATCGAAGATCTTGCTTATCATTTTGTTGAAGTCAATCATAAAATTTCACCCAAATCTATTATCATATTTTCGCAAGCTATCTATAAATCCGCCAAAGGGTGGAGG